>JANPJI010000427.1:0-3238 GCA_031425425.1 Rubricoccaceae bacterium | reverse complement strand
GTTGAAGTCGCCGATGACGTCGCGGCACCGGCCGCACGGCGGCAACAGCACGTGCCCTCCGTCGGGGTCCCGCCACACCGCCGCGACCGTGGCAAGATCGCGGTGGCCGGCCGAGACCATCGCGCAGATCGCCGCGATCTCCCCGCAGACGGTCGCGTACCCGGTCGACGTCTCGAAGTGGATCCCGCTGAACACGTCGCCGGACACCGTCCGGACCGCAGCACCGACCTCCTGGAGTCCCTCGACGTATAGGCGATCGGACACCGCGACGGCGGCGGCGAGCGTCGCGCGGTCGTGGTCGTCCAGTGCGAAAAACTCCATGTGCAGGGGCGGTGGTGGACAGACTCGCAGGACATCCAGAAGCTATCTCCGGGCACGCCCGGCGCCTCGGTGGCGTTGACCCGGACGCCCGTCCGTGCCCATGTCCGACCTCCCCGGCCTCACCGACGCCGACCTCCTTACCGGCCACGACCCTACCGAGCGGATCGTCGGCATCCACGCCGAGGGGCCGGCCGCCGTCCGCCTCTACGTCCGCAGTGCCGGAGGCGAGGTCACGACCGAGACGGCCGCCGTCCACCCGTTCTTCTTCGTCACCGACGCGGCCCTGCTCACGGGCTTCCCGCGGTCGCGGTTTCGCGTGCAGCGCCTCGCCGGAGAGGGGGCCTACCGCGACGTGGTGGTGTTCCCCGACCGCGGCGCACAGTTCGACGCGCTCCGCCACATCGAGCGCGCGACCGGCACCGAGGCGGCGCGACCGGCCGACGTGTACCAGGTCGGCGGGCTAGAGCAGCAGTACCTCATGCAGACCGGCCGGACGCTCTTCACCGGCATGGCCTTCGACGACCTCCGGAGGCTCCAGCTCGACATCGAGGTCGTCGCCCACGGCGGCTTCCCGCAGGCCGAGGTCGCCGAGCACCGCATCGTCCTCGTCGCCCTGAGCGACTCGACCGGCTGGCAGCACCTCGTCGGCGCGCCGGGCATGGACGAGGCGGAGATCCTGCGCGAGACCGTCCGGATCGTGACCGAACGTGACCCGGACGTCATCGAAGGGCACAATCTATATGGCTTTGATTTGCCGTATTTGACGATCCGCTGCCAGCGCCACGGCGTCGCGTTCGCGCTCGGCCGCGACGGGTCCGCCCCGCGCACGTTCCCCTCGTCGATCCGCTTCGCCGAGCGCCAGATCGACTACGAGGCCGTCGAGATCGCCGGCCGGCACGTCGTCGACACGATGTTCCTGGTCATGTCGTTCGACGTGTTCAAGCGGGACCTGCCGAACTACACGCTCAAGGGCGTCGCCCGGTACTTCGGGTTCGCGCCCGAGGGCCGCACGTACGTCCCTGGCGACCAGATCGCGGCCGTGTGGGAGACGGACCCGGCGCGGATCATGGACTACGCGCTCGACGACGTGACGGAGACCGAGCGCATCGCGCGGCACCTCTCGGGGTCCACGTTCTACCTCACCCAGATGGTGCCGATGCCGTACGGCGTCGTCGCCCGGACCGGACCGGCGGCCAAGATCGAGGCGCTCTTCGTGCGGGCCTACCTCCGCGCCCGGCACAGCCTCCCGCGCGCGCAGTGGGGCTCCCAGCACGTCGGCGGGTACACGGACGTGTTCGTGACCGGCGTCGTGGGCCCGATCGTCTACGCGGACGTCGAGAGCCTCTACCCGTCGATCATGCTCCAGTACGGCATCCAGCCCGAGGGCGACGCCCTGGGCCTGTTCCCGCGCCTGCTCCGCACGCTCACGGACCTGCGCCTCGACACCAAGGCCGCCGCCAGGACCACGGCCGACGCCCACGAACGCGGCGAACTCGACGCCCGACAAAATGCATACAAGAATATCATTAATTCATTTTATGGAAATCTCGGATTTCAATTCGCCCTCTTCAACGACTTCGCCGAGGCGGACCGCGTCGCGGCGACGGGCCAGCAGCTTCTCCGCCAGATCATGGCGGCCGTCCGCGAGGCCGGCGGCCTCGTCGTGGAGGTGGACACCGACGGCGTCCTGTTCGTCCCGCCCCCGCACGTCCGCGGCGAGGTTCAGGAGCGCGCGTTCGTCGCGGCCCTGAGCGCCGGAATGCCGCACGGCATCCGCATCGGCTTCGACGGCCGCTACCGGACCATGCTGTCGTACAAGAAAAAGAACTACGCGCTCCTCGGCTACGACGGGACGCTCCAGTTCAAGGGCTCCAGCCTCGTCAGCCGCTCGTCCGAGCGCTTCGGCCGCGCGTTCGTCCGCCAGGCGACGCGCCTGCTGCTCGACGTCGCCGACCGCGGGCCGGCGGCCATCGCCGATCTCCACCGGCTGTACCTCGACACGCGCGCCCGCATCGTCGCCCACGACTGGTCGTTCGCCGACGGGGCCGGGGTGGAGAGCTTCCAGCGCGTCGAGACGCTCAAGATGGCCCTGGAGGACTACGAGCGCGAGGTTGCCGAGGACGGCCGGACGCGGAGCGCGGCCTACGCGGTCGCCGCGCGCGAGGCCGCGCGCACCGGCCGGCCGATCCGCCGCGGCGAGCGCGTCGCGTTCTACATCGCCGAGCCGCGTGCCGCAGCAGGCGGTGCGACCGGCACGCGCGTCTTCGAACTCGCCCGCCACGCCGCGCTGTGGGACCCGGCCGCGCCGGACGAGAGCACGGCGTTCTACCTCGACCGGCTGGACCAGCTCACGCTCCGGTTCTCGCCCTTCTTCGAGACGCCGGCCCAGCACCGCCTCGTGTTCTCGCCCGAGGACCTGTTCGGGTTCGACCCGAGCGCCGTCCGCCTCGTCGTCGCCGAGCGCGCGCCCGAGAGCGTCGAGGACGACGTTCCGTTCTGACGAGACCGGCTTCTCGGGCCTGGGAAGGGCGGTGTTTGTTCACCTTGTGGTCACCTTTCGCCCAATTGCGCGTCCCGGAGAACCTTGACGGGCAGACCTCATTCGAGGGCAGTCGCGCACGCTCGGTGCGTTCTCCTCTCCACATCCTCTTGTTCAGATGACCCGCATTCTTCCCCTTTCTGCGCTGAGCCTTGCTCTCCTCGGCGGCTGCATGAGCACTCGCTCAGTCGAAGACGTCGCCGACTCGGCCGTCAACGCCGGCGCTGCCGACGAGATGGCCGGCATGGACCACTCGGCCGGCGTGATGGTCGGCGGCGCCATGATGCTGCCGACGCAGAACCTCGTCGTGAATGCCTCGGGCGCGTCCAACCTCACGACGCTCGTCGCAGCCGTGCAGGCCGCGGGCCTCGTCGAGAC
>JANPJI010000426.1:0-9646 GCA_031425425.1 Rubricoccaceae bacterium | reverse complement strand
GACCGCAACAGGCCCCACGATCCGAGGTCTTCCACCCCGGCGACCCCGATGAGCCGGCCGTCCTGGCGAGCGACGACGAGCCGGACCCGGCCGTCGGCGGGGAGGGCAGGAAGGGACGAGGCGCAGAGGAGGGCCGCGACTGCCGCCCCGTCCGCCGGCCCGCCCGGCGTCAGGCGCAGCATGAGGCGGGGGCGGTGAGGGTGCCGAAAAGTCCGGCGAAGGCGGCCTCGGCGCGGGCCAGCGCCGTGGGGTCGATGCAGTAGCAGGTGCGGGGGCCGTCTGTCTCGCCGCAGATGAGCCCGGCCTCGCGGAGTGCTTTGAGGTGCTGCGAGACGGTCGACTGCGCCAGCGGCAGCACGTCGACGATCTGGCCGCAGACGCACGTCCCGCGGGTCGCGAGTGTGCGAAGGATCTGGAGGCGCGCGGGGTGGGCGAGCGCACGGGCGAGAGCCGCGAGCGCCTCGTCGGCGAGCGTCTCGTCTGCGGGCAGGGGAGGGACGTCGGTCATCGGCTCGGGTTATGCTCGACGGGGCAGAAAGGGGGGCCGGCCGGATGTCGTGCCCGGCCGGCGGAGTGCGCTAGCAGGTGTCGCAGCAGCAGTCGCCGTCACAGGTGCAGTCGCAGTCGCAGGAGAGGGACGTCATGGCGCAGGGAGGAGGGTGGAACAGGCGACGACCGCCGATCGGTCAATCATCGTATATCTACGATAAGACAAGAGACGTCGCTTGTCAAGAGGCACCTGCGAATGCGCCGCCGGCCCCGACGAGGCACCCGCGAACGGAGACCTCGCCGGGACCGGCGGCGCGGGGGGAGACCGGAGAGCCGTCAGTCGTCGTCGCGCTTGATCGTCTTCGCGAGCACGGTTCCGTCGGCGCGCGCGTGGCCTTCGGCCTCGACGCGTTCGCCGACCTGGAAGGCGCTCCGCGCGATCGGCGTGTGGCGGTCGTCGAAGTACCGCGTCGCCGCGTCGGTCGCGAACACGCGCCCGCCGACGGTCATGCTCGCGGCGTCGATGGCCTGGATGGAGCCGTGGATCTCGATCTCCGGCCCATCCTCATCGTCGTCGTCGCCATTCCCACCGCTGCCGCCATCGTCGTCGCAGTCGTCTTCGAGCTTGACCTTCGAGGCGCGGACCGATCCGTCGGCGAGCGTCCGGCCCTCGGCCTCGACGATCGTCCCGACGGCAAACGTGGCGAGCGCGACGGTCGCGTTGTTGCGGTCGAACACCCGCGTCCCGGCATCGACGATGAACACGCGCCCGTCGACCGTCACGCGGTCCGATGCGAGCGCCTCGACGGGTCCGCAGACCTCCAACTCGCCGCTGTCGTCGTCCGACGACGACTCGAGGCGCACCGACCGGCCGCGCCGCGAGCGCGAGAGCGCGTCGTCGACCGAGAGGGTCGCCGTGACCGGGACGCCGCTCGACGAGGTGGCCGTGAGCACGAGCGCCGTGCCCGGCTCGACCGAGACGGACCGCTGCCACGCCCCCGTGGCGACCTCGGACTGTGTGGAGCCGTCGGCTCCGGTGAACGTCACCGCGGCGGGGCTGTCGACCGAGTAGCGGACCGTGGCGGGGACGGAGGTGCCGCCGTCGCAGGCGGAGAACACTGTGAGGGCGACCAGAGCAAGCCCGGAATGGAGCCCGAGGGGGAGAGTGCGCATCGGTACAGGGCCGGAGCCCGAACGTGGAGGGGACTGCCCGACCCCTCGCAAGAGCGGTGCCACGTTTCCCTGCGACGCGGATCCGTGCGGTAGGCCGCACATGCGTCAAGACACAGCCGGCCGCGCGCATCCTGTGCCCAGCCGTGCGCACGTCCTGCACGGTCCCAGGACAGCCTAGAACCGCAGGACGAGCTCGACTCCAGCCCCGGCGGGGCGCACGGCCACGGCCGAGGCGGGGAGCCTGGGCGCGCCCGTCACGAGCGCCTCGGCGACGCCGGCCGCCCACCCCAGCGCTGTGCTGAGAGCGAGGCCGTTGCGCAGCCGCAGAAGCCGGTTGGTGGCCGGGTACGCCTCGATAGGCGTCGCCGACGCCGCGTAGCGCTCTCGGGCACGGGCGTAGGCGATGTGCGCCGCGACGGTCCCGGCCGCCGCCACGCCGACGCCGACGGCGAAGGCGGTCCCGAGGCCCCGGTCGCCCTTGTGGAACTGCCCCCAGCCCGGGGCCACGGCCGAGCGCCACGCGGCCCCAGGGCGTCGGTCCGGCAGGACGACATAGCGCAGCACCGGCGGTGCGCCCGACCCGGCGGCCGACGCGACGTCGCGGCGGACAGCCTCGAACAGCGCGACCGTCTTGGGCGGCACCAGGACCGGGTCCAGCGTCCGCCCGGGGTCCAGCGAGAGGGCCGCCTCGAACTGCCGCCGCGCCTCGATGTCGTCGTTGCGGGCGGCAAGGAGGACGCCGAGCGTCGTGTGGATCTCGACGAGCTGGTCCGGCGCGAAGGCCTCGTAGCGCGCGAGCGCCTCGCGGGCGCGCGCCTCGGCCGTGGCGTAGTCCAGGCGCTCAGTCGCCTCGCGGACGGCCCGCAGCAGGTCGGCCGGGTTGGCCGGCTGGGCGTGCGCGGCTCCGCCGACGAGGACGGCTGCAGCGAGCAGGGCGGTGCGGAACGCGGTCATCGGGCGACGACGAACCGGACGACGGCCGTCCCTGCCGTCGTCGTCAGGCGCGCCGCGTAGACGCCCGCCGGGAGCCCCCAGGCGTCCCACGTCGCGGCGTGCGGCCCCGCCGCGGCGCTTCCCTGGACCAGCACAGCCACTTCGCGGCCCTGCACGTCTACGATGGAGAGGCGCGCCTCGGCGGGCGTAGGCAGCGTGTAGTGCAGGCGAACGGCCCCGCGCGTCGGGTTAGGGCCGGCCAGGGCGAGCACAGCTCCGGCCGCCTCCGGACCGCTTTCCGAGCCGACGGCGACGCCGGTGAGGCGGACCATGGTGGCGAAGACGGTCCCGAACTCGCCCGCGCCGCCGGCCACGTACAGGTCCGCGCCGAGGACGGCCGCCGCCGCGCCCTCGCGTGCCGCTGGGAGTGGGGCCAGAGCCGTCCTGGCCCCCGCGCCGGAGCGGAGGCGCTCGACGGCGTCGGTGCGGCCGTTGGCCCCGGCGCGGCCCCCCACCGCGCAGTGGGTGGGGCCGTCCGTCGCCCGGGCGAGCCCGCCGCGCGCGCGCCGCAGGGGGGGCCGCCACGCCCCCGGCTGGCCCGGCACGAACCGCTCGACGGACGCGAGCGGGCCGGCTCCGCCGAACCCGCCGGCGACGACGACGGCCCCGCCGAGGCTGGCCGACCCGGCGAGCGCGCGCGGCGGCGAGAGCGACCACGTCGGGTACGGCTCCCAGTCGCCGTTCTCGAAGCGCTCGGCGGACGACAGGAGGGTCCCGCCGCGCCCGGCCCCGCCTATGACGTACATCTGGCCACCGACGACGCCCGCGCCGACCCCGATCCGCTCGTCGTCGAGGCTCTCCGCGGAGTCCCACCGGTTCAGGTCCGGCCGGTACACGTCCACGTCGTCCGACGCTCCGCCAGGGTCGCGGCCGCCCAGCAGGTAGATGGCCCCGTCGAGCACGATAGCGCGCGCCTCGGCGCGCGGGCGCGACAGCTCGGCGATCGCGGCCCAGCCGGTCGCGGGATCGTAGACCTCGGCCGAGCGAAGGATCATCCCGCCAGACGACCGCCCACCCATCACGTAGAGGCGTCCGTCCAGGACGGCCCAGGCGGCGTCGGACCGGGGGACAGACATCGGGGGCGCGGCCTCCCACGTCTGAGCTCCGGCCGGCACAGCCGCGAGGAGCAAAACGCCGACGGCGACGAGGCGTGCGGCAGGCCGGCACGGGAGCGAAAACATGGGGGCGGGGTGGGCGGACCGAGTGGCCGCGCAAAAGGAGTGCCGGGCGTCTAGCGCGGCGGGCCGGACAGCCGGATCTGAACCGTCCGCTGCTCGCCGGCCGCAACGCGGAGCGTCGTCTCGCGGCTGCCCAGCGTCGGGTGCTCGAAGCGGAGCGTGTGCGCGCCGGGGGCGAGCGCGAGCGGGCGCGCCTGGGGCGGGACGGTGTCCCACCGCCGCCCGTCCACCCACACGACGGCCCACGGGGCGACGTCGAGCGTGACGCGTGCGACGGTCTGCCACAGCGAAACGGCCGTCCGGGCCGCCTCGCCGGGGAGCACGCGAACGGTCGTCGTGTAGGTGGGGAAGCCGGGGTTCTCGAACGCGACCTCGTGCGTCCCCGCGGCGAGGACGACAGGGGCGAGGGGCGTCGTGCCGACGGCGCGGCCGTCGATGCGCACGGAGGCCCACGGCTCCGCGGCGACGGTGAGCGTCCCGGTGGAGACGGGGGCTGGCTCGGCCGGTGCCGGCGGCGATTCGGCGGGGGCCGCTCCGGACGGTGCCGCTCCCGACGGGGCCGGCTCGGGCCGGCTCGTCGGTGTCACGGAGGACGGGGCTGGCACGATGCCAGGGGGCGGCGTCTCCGTTCCGGTCGTCACGTCCGCCTCGGGAACGGTGAACGCGTCTGCGAGGGAGAGCCCGGCCGTGTCGGGCGCAGAGGGGGGGGACTGGATCGTGAGCGGGCCGCGCGCAGGTGCCTCGGCGACGGTCTGCCGCGGGGCCGGTGGCGGTGCTCGGCGCGAGCGGACGGCGACGGTGCCGACGAGCACGGCGGCCGCGAGCGCCGCCGCGACGCCCAGGCGGAGCCTCCGCGAGCGCACCGGGGTGCGAGGCGCGGCGTGAACGTCGGGCGGGGGGGCGGCAGGTACCGCAGCGGCATCGGGAGCGGGCGGGCGGTAGGCGGCCGGGTCGTCGAGGAACGTGGCCAGGTCGGCGGCGTCGGCGCGGCCGACGGCCCCGGCCAGCGCGTCGAAGCGCCGGGCGAGGGCGTCGGCGGTGGGGCGGGTGCCGGGGTCGCGGTCGAGCGCGGCGGCGGCAGCGGCGGCGAGGGCCGGCGGGACGCGCGGGTCGGCGGCGAGCCCGCCTGCGGCGTCGGCGTGGAGTACGGCGTCGAGCGTGTCGGACGCCGTCGCCCCGGCGAACGGCGACGCGCCCGTGAGCGCGTGGGCGAGCACGGCCCCGAGCGAGAACACGTCCGAGGCGGGCCGCGCCTCGCCGCCGCGGACGATCTCCGGGGCCAGCGTCGCGAGCGTGCCCCGCACTTCGAGGCCGGCCTCGGGCTCGGCGGCGAGCGAGGCGAGCCCGAAGTCGGTCAGCCGCACCGACCCGTCGGCCCCGAGGAGCACGTTGGCCGGCTTGACGTCGCGGTGGACGATCCCGGCCGCATGGACGGCCGCGAGGCCCTGCGCCGCCTCGCGGGCGACGTACGCGGCGAGCGCCGCCGGGAGCGCGCCGTGGGCGTCGAGCACGGCCTGGAGGTCGCGGCCCTCGACCCACTCCGCGACGAGAGCGGCTCCGTCGTCGGCGACGCGCCGGACGCGGACGACGTTGGCGTGGGAGACGGTGGAGGCGAGGCGCGCCTCGTCGGCGAAGCGCGCGCGCAGGCCGGCATCGGCCGCGGCTCCGGGGCGGAGCGCCTTCAGCAGCACGACCTCGCCCGTCGAGGCGTCGAAGGCCTTGAAGACGGATGCCACCGGCCCGCGGGCGAGTTCGGCGAATGGGCGGACATCCGGCAGGGCGGGCGCGTCGGTCGGCATCGCGGTCAGGCGTCCCGCACCTCAGCCGGCGCGCCGGCCGGCTCCTCGCCGTCGTCGCGCCATTCCTTGACGCGGTACTGGAGCCACCGCCGCGAAACGCCCAGCGTCCGCGCCGTCTCCGAGACGTTGCCGTCGTGCGCGGCGAGCGTCCGCTCGGCGACGAGCCGCTCGACCTCCTTCATCGAGAGGCCGGGCTCGAAGGCGAGAGTGGCGGCGGCCCCCGGCGGGAGCCGCAGGTCCTCGGGGCCGACCAGGTTTCCCCGGGCGAGGACGACGGCCCGCTCGACCATGTTCTCGAGCTCGCGGACGTTGCCCGGCCAGCGGTGCCCGACGAGCGCGTCGAGCGCGTCCGGCGTGAAGCCCTCGACGCGCGCGCGCGTCCCGACGGCGTAGCGCTCCAGGAAGTGGTGCGCCAGAAGGGGCACGTCCGCCCGGCGGCGACGCAGCGGCGGGACCTCCACGCGGATCGTGTTGAGGCGGTACAGCAGGTCCTCGCGGAAGCGCCCGCCCTCGACGAGGTCCGCGAGGGGCCGGTTCGTGGCCGAGACGACGCGGACGTCCACGCGCCGCGTGGCGGCCTCGCCGACGCGCTTGACCTCGCCGGTCTGGAGCACGCGCAGCAGGGCGGTCTGCAGTTTTGGGCTGAGGTCGCCCACCTCGTCGAGGAAGATGGTTCCGCCGTCTGCGGCCTCGAAGAGCCCCTTCTTGTCCGCCGCCGCGCCCGTGAACGAGCCCTTGACGTGTCCGAAGAGCTCGGACTCCAGCAGGTCGTCCGGCAGCGACCCGCAGAAGAGCGACACGAACGGGCGGTCGCCGCGGAGGCCGTCGTAGTGCAGCGCCCGGGCGACGAGCTCCTTTCCGGTCCCGGACTCGCCCTCGATCAGGACCGTCACGTCGGTGTCGAGCACGCGGCCGAGCGTCTCGAAAAGGGCCTCCATGGCGGCGCTGCTGCCGATCATCTCGGCGAAGCCGTGGCGCGCCTGCGCCTCGCGCCGCAGGCGGACGTTCTCCTCGCGGAGGGCCGCCACGGAGCGGGCGTGCTCGACGGCGATGGCCGCCTGGTCCGCCACGGCCCGCAGGAACGGCAGGTGCTCGCGCGTAAAGCGGCCCCTGCTGCGGACGGCGTCGAGGTACACGGCCCCGATCTGGCGCGAGCGCAGCCGCAGCGGCACGCACGCGATGGATTGGATGTGCTGCAGCACCACGCTCTCGACGCCGCTGTAGCGCGCGTCCGCGGGCGCCTCGAAGACGAGGACCGGCTCGCCGGTCCGGAGCACCTCCTGGACGACGGACGTCGAGAGCGGGCGCACGCCGTCGAGGTCGGCGTCCGAGAAGTTGCGGCTCGCGCGGACCTCGAACGGCGTGTCGCCGCCCGGCGCGCCGGTCCTCGGCGCACCGGCCGTGTCGAGCAGCACGAACCCACGCTCGGCGTCGAGGACGGCCATCGCGGACGTCAGCACGGCGTCGAGCACGGCGTCGGGGGCCTGGGCCGAGTTGAGGGCCGCGGCGATCTCGGAGAGGGCCGCGAGCGCGCCGCGGGCGTCGTCGGGGAGGGCGGTCATGGCGCGGTGAAGCCGGCCGGGCGCGAGCGGCTCCCGTTGCCCGCCTCGTCGACCGTCCAGACGGTCCAGCTGTAGCTGCCGGCCGCGAGGGCGCTAGGCAGCGTGAGCGCCGTCTGGGTCGATGGGAGGCCAGACTGGGTGAAGACGCGCGTCGGCACGCCCGCGCCGTCCTGGACGAACAGCTCGACGCGGTACGTGAACGCGAACGGCAGGTCGGACGGCCGCCACTCCAGCGTCGGCGGGTTGGTCTCGATGGCCTCGCCGGGGACCTGCGGCCGGAACGTCAGCGGCGTCTGCTCGACGACGCGGACGAGCGAGAACGGGGCCGAGACGCCCGTCCCGCCCGAGCGGTCCGTCGCCTGGATCGTGAGCGTCCGCCCGAGCAGCGACTGCACGCGCCCGTCCGGCAGCAGGGCCGCGTCGACGGTCGCCGTGAAGTGGCCCGGCGTGGTCTCGGCGAGCGGCAGCCGCACGGGCAGCCCGTCGGCGACGAGGAAGACGCTGTCGACGTCGGCCACGCGGTCGGGGTCGGTCGCCTCGGCCGACACCTCGACCTGGAACACGGGCGACAGCGGGGGCCAGTTCTCGATGTGGACGGTCCGCACGACGGGCACCGTCACGATGGGGAGCGCGTCGAGCGCGAAGCGGGCCTCGGCGACGGCCCCGACGGTGACCGTGACCGTGTCGGCCGCGCCCTGGAGCCCGTCGCCCTCGGCGCGGACGCCGTAGCGGCCCGCCGGGAGGGCGTCGACGCGGTACGTGCCGTCGGCCGCGGTCCGAACGACGCGCTCTTCGCCGGCCCCGCTGAGCGGGATCAGATGGACGCGCGCCCCGGCACGGCCCGCGAACGGTGGGTAGATGCCCGTCACGACCCCGGCGACGGCCCCGGCGTCGCGGTACGACGCCGACTCGGGGTCCAGCGGGTTGTCGTGCGGTGCCTGCCCGAGGCACCCGGCGAGCGCCACGACGGCCGCGAGCCCGACGCGGCGGGCTCGGCGAGGAGAGAGCAGATGCGACCAGACGGGCACAGCGAGGACGATCCAGGGCCGAACAGAATAGCGCCGCCGGAGCCCGGCGGGCCGCGACGGGACGCCGCGAACGAGTGCGGCGGCGGGACTCTGAACGAGCCCCGCCGCCGCGGTCGTGCCAGACGGACGGTGTCCGGTTACCGGACGACCGTCAGCGTGCGCGCGCCGGCCGCGCGGCCGTCCACGCTCAGGCGGACGACGTAGAGCCCGGCCGGGAGCACGGCGGCGTCGAGGCGCGCCTCGTGCGTGCCCGCCGCGACCTGCCCGTCCACGGCCGTGAGGACCGTCCGGCCGAGCGCGTCGACCACCGTCATCCGAACCGTCGCGGCCGTGGCGACGGCGTAGCGGACGACGGCCGTGCCGGTCGTCGGGTTCGGGAAGACGCGCTCGATGGCGAGGCGCGCGCCCGTCGCGGAGCCGTCCGCGGCGACCGTCGTCGCGGCGTCGAGCACGACGACGCGCGTGGCGTCGAGCGTGCCGGCGGCCGTCGTCGTGCCGAAAGCGAGCACGCTCGCGCCGGCCGCGACGCTGGACGCGGGCACCGCCGCACCGGCCTCGGTCACGAACAGCGTCTCGGCCGTGTACGTCACCGCGACGCCGGCCAGGCCGAGGCGGCCCGCCTGCGTCGTCGCGACGCGGCCCATGGCCTGCGCGGACCGGCGGATCTCGATCCGCGTCGCCGTGAAGCCGCCGTCGGCCCCGCGGACGCCCGTCAGGCGGACGCCCTGGCCCACGAGCACGTCGGCGAGCGTCGCCGGGCTGCCGTCGCGGTTCACGACGACAGCCGTCCCGGCCGCGAACGCGACGCCGAGCACGCCCACGGAGTCCGCCGAGACAGCCGTGACGGTGGCCCGGAGGCTGATCGTGGCCGGGTCGCCGTCCTCGGTCTTGATCCGGAACGCGACGAGCTGGCCGTCCGCGTCGCGGCGCGCGTGCACCTCGACGAGCCCGCCGAGCGGCAGGTCGGCGAGTGCGACGGGCGTGCGGCCGGGGCCGAGGATGCGCGTGAACGGGCGCACCAGGAACGGCCTGCCGAGCACCACCGCGACGCTGTCGCCGGCGGCGTCGAGCGCGGCGCGGACGCCGATCTCCTGCTCGTAGGTGTTGTTGTCCTCGACCTTGATCCGCGTCGCGAGGAGCACCCCGGCGGCGCTGGTGCGGCCGTGGACCTCGACGACCTGGCCGAGCACGAGCGTCGAGAACGGCACCGGCAGGCGGTTGTCGTCGAGCACTACCGTCCGGGCGTCGACCGCGAAGGCGGTCCCGCTGACGGTCAGGCTGCTGGCTGTGAGCGCCTCGATGGCCCCGCGGAGCTCAACCTCGCCCTCGTCGTTGTCTTCGAGCTCGATGAGCCGTGCGACGAGCACGCGCCCGGGCGTGTACACGCCGAACACCTCGACGCGCTGCCCGACGGCGAGCGAGTC
>JANPJI010000425.1:0-1964 GCA_031425425.1 Rubricoccaceae bacterium | reverse complement strand
TCGTCGTCCTCGACTACGACCGCGAGCGCCAGCGGATCTCGCTGGGCTACAAGCAGCTCCAGCGGCACCCGTGGGACGACCTCGCGGACCGGATCACCGAGGGGACCGAGCTCGAGGGCCGCGTCGTCTCGATCACCGATTACGGCGCCTTCGTCGAGATCGAGCGCGGCATCGAGGGGCTCGTCCACATCTCGGAGATGTCGTGGACGGAGCACGTCAAGCACCCCACGCAGCGCGTCCAGCTCGGCCAGTCTGTGCAGGTGAAGGTGCTCAAGATCGACCCGCGCGACAAGAAGATCAGCCTCGGCATGAAGCAGCTCGAGCCCGACCCGTGGGAGGGGCTCATGGCGCGCTTCCCCGTGGGCACGGTCACGCGCGGCCGCATCCGCAACGTCACGACCTTCGGCGCGTTCGTCGAGATCGAGCCCGGCATCGACGGCCTGGTGCACGTGAGCGACCTCTCGTGGACGAAGCGCGTCAAGCACCCGTCCGAGGTCGTCAAGAAGGGCCAGGAGCTCGACGTGATCGTGCTGGACATCGACGCGTCGCAGCGCCGCATCTCGCTCGGCCACAAGCAGGTCTCGACGGACCCGTGGAGCCAGTACGCGGACATGTACGCCGAGGGCACGGACACGACGGGCGTCATCACGGACCTCACGGACGGCGGCCTCGTGGTCGACCTCCCGCTGGGTGCCGAGGCGTTCGTCCCGGCGAGCCACCTCGGCCGCTCGGGCCGCCCGACGGACATGTACCAGATCGGCGACACGCTGGATCTGCGCGTGATCCGCCTGGACCGCGACGACCGCGAGATCGTGCTCTCCGAGACGGCCAAGGGCCGCGCGGCGCAGCAGTCGGACAAGTTCAACGAGCGCCAGGCGAAGACGCAGGAGCGCCAGCAGGAGCGCCAGCAGGTGGAGACGTACCAGCGCGCCTCGACGGGTCCAGCGACGCTCGGCGAGCTCTCGGGCCTGGCCGCGCTGCGCGAGCAGCTCGCCGCCAACGAGGCGGAGGCTCCGGCCACCGAGACGCCCGCTCCGGCGGAGACGCCGGTCGCCGAGGCCCCGGCCGAGGTCACGGCGGATGTGTCGGCGGACGACGCGACGGAGGAGGAGCAGGCATAACGCCGGCTCCGGCTCGACCCGCGGGCGGCGGCTTCTTCGGAGGCCGCCGCCCGCTCTCGTTTCGGGCACCCGCACTCCGGGCACCCGCCGAGGCGCTCCGGCGTTCGGCCACGTGTACCGACCCAATCCCTCCGTGCCCGACCGAACTGAGAAAACGGACGCCGAGTGGCGCGAGAGCCTCACGCCCGACCAGTACCGCGTCCTCCGCGAGCGCGGCACCGAGCGTCCGTTCTCGGCCACGCTCGCACACACCGAGGGCGTCTACCGCTGCGCCGCGTGCGGAACGCCGCTCTTCGCGGGTCCGGACCGGTTCGACAGCCGCAGCGGCTGGCCGAGCTTCACGGACGTCGCCGACCGCGGCAACGTGACGCTGCACGACGACCGGAGGCACGGGATGGTCCGCATCGAGGTCGCCTGTGCGGCGTGCGGCGGCCACCTCGGGCACGTCTTCGACGATGGCCCGGCCCCGACCGGCCTCCGGTACTGCATCAACGCCGCCGCCCTCGATGCCGGAAGCGGTCAGTAGCGCTGCGAGCGGAAGGGGAGGCCCCAGCGGAGTTGCAGGAGCGCCGCGAGCGAGCGGGTCTTCCCGAGGAGGGCGTCCGACAGCGACGTGCCGACGAGCGCGCCCTCGGCCGTCAGGCCGGGGAGGAGTTCGTAGCCGAGGCGCGCCTCGACGAGCAGTTCCGTCTGCCGGACCCCGATGAGCGTCGGGTAGCCGTCGAGGTCGAGCGCCGTGTCGGGGGGGGCCGGCGGCCCCCCCGGGGGGGGGCCCCCCGGCTTGGCGGGCCGGGGGGGGCCCCCGGCCGGCCGGGGGGGGGGGGGCGCCCCCCCCCGGGGGGG
>JANPJI010000424.1:0-2567 GCA_031425425.1 Rubricoccaceae bacterium | reverse complement strand
GACTGGCGGCGCGCGCTCGCCGTGTTCGTCCTCTTTCTCGTGACGGGCGTCGGCATCATCCTGTACCTCAACCAGACGCCGTTTCAGCCGCGCGAGCGCGACTACTCGTACGTCGCCTCGTTCTTCGCCTTCGCGATCTGGGTCGGCCTCGGCGCGACGGGTCTCGTCGAGTTGACCGCCCAGGCGATGGCGCGGCAGTCCGAAGGCCTCCGGCGGACCGCCGCCGTGCTCATCGCCGCCGTCCTGTTCGTGGCCGTGCCGGGCTGGATGGCGAAGGAGAACTGGCACGACCACGACCGCTCGGGCCAGCGCATCCCGACCGACTTCGCGCGCAACCTGCTCGAAAGCACGGCCCCCAACGCGATCCTGTTCACCAACGGCGACAACGACACCTTCCCGCTGTGGTACCTCCAGGAGGTGATGGGCGTCCGCCGCGACGTGCGCGTGGTCAACCTGTCGCTGCTGAACACGCCGTGGTACATCAAGCAGCTCCGCGACCAGACCAACCGCCTGTCCGCGCCGCTCCCGATGTCGCTCACGGACGACCAGATCGCGCGCCTCGAGCCGACGCTCTTCCAGCCCGGCGAGATCTCCCTCCCCGTGGACCGCCAGCGCTTCGGCGACGTCTCGTTCGCCGGCCGCATCGACGCCGCGGCGCGCCCGCAGGCCATGACGTGGACGCTCGCCGGGCAGCCGCTCGGCGACGGCCGCTCGGTCCTCTACGTCGCCGACCGCGTCGTGCTCGACATCCTGCAGTCGGTCGCCGAGGACGGCTGGCAGCGGCCGGTCTACTTCGCCTCGACGGTCGCGCAGGACTCCGAGTTGGGCCTCCAGCCGTTCTTCCAGAACGAGGGTCTCGCGCGTCGCGTCGTGCCGGTCCGCCGCGACACCCGCGACCCCGACGGAACGGTCGTCCCGGAGATCACGCTCGCGCGCGTCGCCAACTTCCAGTTCCGCGGCCTCAACGACCCCGACGTGTACCTCGACGAGAACGCGCGCAACATGGCCGACGGCTACCGGACGCGGTTCGGGTCCGTCGCCACCGCCCTCGCCCGCCAGGGCCGCACGGCCGACGCGCGCGCGCTCCTCGACCGCCTCGACCGCGAGGTCTCGTCCGAGACGATCCCGGTCGGCTTCGGGAGCCTCTACACGCTCGCCGAGGCGTACCGCGCCGCGGGCCAGACGGACCGCATGAACGCGACGCTCCGCCGCGCGGGCGACCTCGCCATCGACCAGGTGGAGGCCGCCGCCGCGTCGGGCTCGCGGACCGCCCTGGAGCGGGCCTTCCAGTATGTCCAGTTCGTCCAGACGAGCTACCTCCTCGGCGACGCGCCGGCCGAGGCCGCCGCCTTCTCGGCCCGGTTCGCGACGGCCGTCGGCGACCCGCGCGAGCGGCGCTCGGTGGACGAGATGCGGGCCGCCGGCGTCCAGCTCCGCCGCCAGCGCGACAGCCTCGACGCTGCCGAGGCCGCTCCGCGCGCTACCCCGGCCACCGCGGCCGACACCGCCGCGCGCTAGCGGCACGCGTATCCTGACGGCCCCGACCCGGCACGCCCCATGACCGCTCTCCTCTCCGACACCGACCTCGACCGCGCCGCCGCTGCCCTCGGCGTTGCCGCGGAGCGCTCGGCCGACGGCCGGACCGTCTCGTTCGCCCTCGCCGACGCCGCGAGCGGCCGCCGCCTCGCCATCGACGTCGTGCGGACCGAGGCGGGCACGACCGTCGTGAAGGCCTACGGGCGCGAGTCGCACCTCGAGCTCCACGGCTGCACGGGCGTCGTCTCCACCGACGACCTCGGCGAAGCGCTCTTTTTCGCCCGCGACGGCGGGCGCGTCTCCGGCCTCGTCGTCGAGCGCGCTGCGGCGTGCTCGCTCTTCGCCAACGTCGAGGAGGTCCTCCTCACGGCGGACTACTTCACGGTCGCTCCGGAGGTCGCGCACGCGGCCGTGGTCCTCTCGCTCGTCGAGACGCAGTTCGAGGGCGACGACGACGCCGAGGCGTGAGCGGTGCCGCACCCGACGGGCCGCCCGCAGCGGGGCCGCCCGAGTCGGGCCTGGAGATCGCGACCGAGCACGACCGCCTGGCGCTGGACGAGGCGCACGTCGCGGCTGTCGTTGCAGCCGTCTGCCGCAGCGAGGGCGTCCGCGTCGAAAGCCTCAGCGTCGTCCTCGGCGGGCACACGCTCGTCCACGAGATCAACCGCGAGTGGCTCGGGCACGACTACGAAACCGATGTCGTCTCGTTCGTGCTGGACGAAGACGCGCGCGCGCGCGGCGGGCTCGACGGCGAGGTGTACGTCGACCTCGACACGGCCGAGGAGCGGGCCCCGGAGTTCGGAGCGACGACGGAGACCGAGGCGCTCCGGTACGTCGCCCACGGCGTCCTCCACCTCGCCGGCCACGACGACGCGACGGACGACCAGCGGGCCGCGATGCGTGCCCTCGAAGACCGCTACCTCGCCGAGGCGGGCGTGACCGCCTAGGCCCTCCTAGGCGCTCTTGAGGATCGGCTCGACGACGCGCTTGACGTGGGTCGCCGTCTGCATCAGGTAGTAGTGGATGCCCGG
>JANPJI010000423.1:0-6842 GCA_031425425.1 Rubricoccaceae bacterium | reverse complement strand
CGTCACGTTTGGCCCCAACGTGCCCGCCGCGACGGCCGGGTCGCGGACAGTGAGCGGCTCCATCAGCCACGCGGACATCCGGAGCTCGGAGTTGGGTCCGAACCCGCTGGCCTGCCGGTGCGGGTTGGCGGGGTCGAGGATCCAGTTCGAGCCGCCGGTCACGATTTTGTAGTCCACGCGGGCCGCGGCGTCGAAGCGGTCCACGCGCAGCCACAGGTCGCTCTGGCCCTGGCGGACGAGCGCCGCGCTGGGGCTCCACCCGGTGTGGTCGCCCGCGACGGCGACGGACGCTGCCGCCCCGCGCCAGAGAAAGACGGCCGTGTCGGCGGCGACGAACGGGACGCGGCTCGTGGCCTGCCCCGGCTGGAGGCTGGCCCACAGCGCCGAAACGGCGGCTGTGCGGTCGGCCGCATTCGCGATCGCCCCGGCCGCCGCGGCAGCGTCGAGCAGGGCGCGCGCCGAGGCGGGCGCGCTCTGCGCCGTCGCCGGAGCGGTGGCGGCGAGTGTCAGGAGGGAAAGCAGCAGAACACGCATCGCGGATCGGATCGGGAGTGGCGGAAGCTACGCCGACCCCCTGCGGGCGGTTCAGCGGGTCCGAATCCGCACCGTTCCGCCGTCGGCGACCGCGAGTGCCCAGCCGGTTGCCGTGCCGACGAGCGCGGGGTCGACGCCCTCCACGGCGTGGGTGTCGCCTCCGGCGGCGGGCGCGAGGCGCGAGCGACCGCGCCGTCGGGCCTCGTCACGACGAGCCGCCGCGCGTCGCCGGCTCCGACGACGGACGACACGAGGCGCGTGCCCGCTTCGGTGACGGCGAGGGACGGTGCCGCCGCCGGCTCGGCCGGTGCCGAGCCGGCGGCGGGCGGCTCAATGGCCGAGGGCGAGGCCGCGCATGCGGCGAGAACGCACGCCGATCGCGGAAGTCTGTGGCCGTGAGAGAGGCGACGGCGAGCGGTGCGTCGGCGCGGTTCTGGTCGCCGCGGCCGGCCGTCACCACGACCGGCTGGAGGTCGGCCGTCGCCTCGACGAGGCGAATGTCGAGGGGGGAGGGTGTGAGGGCGACACTCTGGCGGCCGTAGCCCAGCGCGGAGACGGTGGGCGTCGCGACGCGCGGCGGGACGGCAAACGAGAACCGTCCGTCGAGGTCGGTCGCGGCCCCGAGCGACGTCTCGTCCGCCCGGACGGTCGCGCCGGGGACGGTCGCGCCGGGGACGGCCTCGCCGGTCCGGGCATCGACGACGTGGCCGGCGACGGTGGCGTCGGACGAAGGGAGGGAGGCCGAGGGGAGGGGCGCCTGCGCGGGCGCGGCCGGGGCGGTCAGGGACAGCAGGAGCGCGCACGCGGCGCGCTCCACGCAGAAAGGCGGGGCATGGGTCTTCCACGGAAACAGGGACGGAGCACGCCCCGGCACAGATGCGCGCCGGGGCAACCAGTGCGGCCTCGCCGGCGGTCGCCCGAAGCCCGAGGGCGCTACGCCTGCTTCGGCGGGTGGAAGGCGGCCGCTCGTCGGCCGCGGGCCGGAGCGCGAGGCCAGCCTCGCGCTCGTGCGCCGCGCCGCCGCGTCGGGCGGGTACGCCGCGCGCCTTCTCGCGTCGCTGGGCGGGTGAGTCGTTCCGCCCACCGGGCACTCCGGCTTCCCCTCCCTGCAACGGCCACGCGGAGACGTACCTTCCGGCCGTCCGCCACTCCGCTATGCCGACCGTCTACGAAGGCTCGCTCGTCTCGCCCGCCGGTGCCCGCTTCGCCATCGTCGCGGCGCGCTTCAACGACGCCATCACGCGGCGCCTCCTGGAAGGGGCGCTCGACGCGTTCACGCGCCACGGTGCGCCGGACGACGCCGTGGACGTGGCCTGGGTGCCGGGCGCGTTCGAGATCCCGGCTGTCGCGCAGCGCCTCGCGGCCTCCGGGCGCTACGGTGCTGTCGTGTGTCTCGGGGCCGTCATCCGCGGCGCGACGGGCCACTACGACATCGTCGCTAACGGCGTCGCCGGCGGATGCCAGACGGCGGCCCTCGCGACGGGCGTCCCGGTTCTGATGGGCGTCCTCACCGTGGACTCGCTCGAACAGGCGTGGGAGCGCGCCGGCACCAAGGCCGGCAACAAGGGAGCCGAGGCCGCCGCCGCTGCCGTCGAGCTCGTCAACCTCGCCGCCCGCCTCGACGAGGCCGACCGCACCGGACGCTTGGCGTCCGGCGACGGCTCCCGGGACCCGTACTCGACCCCCGCGCCGTCGGCGGCCTGAGCCGCTCCAGCCCCGCACTGCCTGACCGCTTCGGTACGCCGCAACGCTTTCCCCCGCCCTGCCATGCGGCATCTGACCGGTTTCGCTGCCCTCCTCTGGGCGCTCGTCCTCGCCGTCCCCGCCCACGCCCAGACCCCGTCGTCCGACGGATGGCGGGCGTACCCCGCCTACAATGAGGTCCCGGCCGTGGCGACCGGGCTCGGGCGCGTCTGGGCCGGGACGCCCGGCGGCCTCTTCTCGACCGACCCGGCGACGGGCGAGATCGAGCAGACGACCACCATCGACGGCCTCCGCGGCGGCGGCCTCCAGGCGCTCGTCGTGGACGCGGCCCGAGGGTTCGTCTGGGCCGGCTACGGCGATGGCGCGCTGGACCGGCTCACCGTTGCCGACGGGACTGTGCAGACGTTCCTGGACATCCAGCGCAACACGCAGTTCGCCTCGCGGGGCATCCGGCGGCTCCGGGTCCGCGGCGACAGCCTCTACGTCGCGACCGACTTCGGCGTCGTCGTGTTCGACCCGGTGCGCAGCGAGGTCCGCAACACCTACTCGCGCCTCGCCACCCTGCCTCCGGCGACGCCGGTCAACGACATCCTCTTCGCGCCGCTGCCCGGTGGCGGGGCCGGCCTGTGGCTCGCCACCGAGTCCGGCATCGCGCGGGCACCGCTCGCGGCGACGCTCCAGAGCCCGACCGCGTGGACGCTCGAACCGGCCTTTCTCCAGCGCGCGATCAGCCTGGCTCTCTTCACCGACGGAGCGGGCGGCGAGGCGGTCCACGTCGGCGGCGGGCCGGCGAACGCGCGTGACCTTTACCGCCGGCAGCCCGACGGCACATGGAGCCGGCAGATCTCCGTCAACGGCGACCTGACGGCGCTCGTCCCGGACGGCGACCGGCTCCTCGCCCTGTCGGCGTCCGTCGTCCGCGCGTTCGCACCGGGCCAGCCGACGACGACCTACCGGCCGGCTGGCAGCGAGGCACCACGCGGAGTCGTCGTCGGACCCGACGGCCGGCGCTGGGTCGGCGATGTCGGCGTGGGCCTCTTCCGGCTCCCCGACGTCGCGGACGATGGCACCACCGTGACGTTCGCACCGGAGCCCGTTCTGCCGGACGGACCGTTCTCGAACCGACTCGTCGACGTCGATGTCGCCCCGGACGGTACGGTGTGGGCGGCGACGGGCAATACGGTCGACCTGTCGAGGTCGGGCGTGAGCCGGCTCGACCCCGAGACCGGCGACTGGTCGGTCCTGCCCGTCGACTCGACCCCGGCGCTCGGCCGCACGAGCCTTGAGAGCCTCGTGACGGGTCCCGACGGGACCGTCTACGCCGGGACGTACGGCGACGGGCTCGCCGTTATCGACCCCGACGGCACTACGGTGCTCTACGACGAGACGAACTCGTCGCTGCTGGCGGCCGGCGACCAGGGGACCTTCATCGTCGTCTCGAACGTCGCCTTCGAGGGCGACCGCCGGTGGGTCGCCTCGCGCGAGGCGCGGATCGCGCTCAACCTCTTCGCCGCCGACGGCACCTGGACCGCCCTGCCGTACCCCGCCGGAACGAGCGGGGGGGCCGGGCGCTACACGATCGCCGTCGACCGGCTGGGCTACAAGTGGCTCAACGTCGGCTCCGGCGGGCTCATCGTGTGGGACACCGGCGCGGACCCCGCCTCGCCCGCCGACGACCGCGCCCGGCAGTACCGCGGCCAGGGCACGGGCGGCTCGGGCCTCCCCTCGCCGATGGTCGCCGACGTTGTCGTGGACGGGTCGGGCGTGGTCTGGATCGGGACGTCGCGCGGGCTCGCGACGGTCTTCTCGCCCGGCTCGGCGTTCGCCGCCGACCCCGCCCTCGGCGTCCCGCAGTGGACCACGACGCCCGCCGGCGAGGGCGGCCAGCGCGACTTCTTCCTCCGCGACGTGACCGTGAACGACCTCGACGTCGACCCGTCCGGCCGGGTGTGGGTCGCGACGTCGTCGGGTGCGTACCTCGTCGAGGCCTCCCCGTCGGGATCGGGCTTCACGGTCGCCCGCCAGCTCAGCGCCGCGACGTCGCCGCTGCCGAGCGACAACGTGTTCCGGATCGCCGTCCGCGCCTCCGACGGGCGCGTGTTCCTGACGACGGCCGAGGGCCTGTTCTCCGTTGCCGGCGACGCGACGGCCCCGCGGCCGACATCCGAGGCGCTCACGGCGTCGCCGAGCCCGTTCCGGCCGGCCGAGTCGCCGCTCGGTGTCCTCGTGAGCGGCCTCGCGAGCGCCCGCTCGACCGTCCGGGTGCTCACCCTCGCGGGCGAACTGGTCCACGAGGCGAGCGCGGCCGGCGGCTCGTTCCGGTGGGACGGCCGTGACGACCGCAGCGGCGATCTCGTGTCGTCGGGCGTCTACCTCGTGACCGCGGTCGACGACGAGGGCCAAGCGGTCGTCGGGAAGGTCGCGGTGATCCGGTAGGGCAGCGTGCGGGCGTCGAGGTGCCCCGGGACAGGTGGCGCGCCGTCTTCCAGAATCTTCACCCGGAGGGTGCGCGCGCCGTCGTAGGTTCGGCGACCTGCCCTCGGGCAGACCCGCCCCGGCGGGCATATGGTGGCTGTAGCTCAGCTGGTTAGAGCGCCGGGTTGTGATTCCGGAGGTCGCGGGTTCAAGCCCCGTCAGCCACCCCACGTCGAGCGGGTTCGACCGGACGAGGCCGTGCCCCTGTCTTCGACGAAGGATCTGTAGGGGCGAGCACCGTGAGGGTGCCACCGAGGCGTCGTGAGCGGCTGTGCGTCTTTGCGACGCCACATGCCTTGGAACGTGGCCACCCCTGAACGAGCCCTCACGCAGGGCGCTCCCACTGGACGGGCTCGTGGCCAGGTTGGAGGCCGCCGAGGTGCCGGCCAGCGGCGGTGCCGTGTGCGGCGGCCCGCACCGTTGGTCGTGTCCTGAGAGCACTCCGGGATGTGCATGGCTGCACCTGCACCTCTTCACGCGCGAGCCGTTTCCAGTCGATCTGGCTTCAACGTTATCCTGACCGGCCTCGCCGTCACGGCCGCTCATCGCACGATCGGCCTCACGACACTGGCTCTCTGCCTCGCCCCACTCCCTCTCTCGTGAGCGTCACCATCCGCGACGTGGCCCGCCAGGCCGGTGTCTCCATCTCGACCGTCTCGCGAGCCTTGAACAACACGTGCCCGGTCCGCGAGGACAAGCTGCGGCTCGTAACCGAGGCCGCGGCGGCCCTCGGGTATTCGCCCAACCCGGCCGCGCTCAGCCTCCTGAACAAGAAGACGGGCGGGTTGGGGGTCCTGCTCCCGTTTGTGAACGGCGAGTTTTTCTCTGAGCTGCTGAGCGGGCTCGACGAGGCGGCCCAAGACAATGGCCTGTTCCTCGTCGTGTCCACGTCGCACAGCCAGCCGGCGGAGTTCCAGAAGGCCATCCGCGTGCTCGACAAGCGCGTCGATGGGCTCATCGTGATGGCACCCGAACTCGACGCAACCGGCACCGAGTCGATCCTCAAGACCAAGGCCCCGGTGGTTTTCGTCAACACGTATGCCGAGGGGCTGTCCGCCGACGTCTTCAACTTCGACAACTACGCCGGGTCGCGGGCGCTCACGGAGCACCTGCTCGAGGGCGGGCACCGGCGCATCGCGCTCTTGCACGGCCCCCAGCTCTCCTGGGACGCGCAGGAGCGCGCGCGGGGGTACCGGGAGGCCATGGCGGACGCCGGGGTCGGCGACACGAGCCATCTCGAGTACCAGAGTGGCTACACCCGCGAGGCGGGCTATGCGGCAGCTCTCGACGTAGCGTCTGCCGTTCCCCGTCCGACCGCCATCGTCGCGTCGAACGACTACTCGGCGATGGGGGCGATGAGCGCGCTCCGGGACCTAGGCGTCTCGGTGCCGGGCCAGATGGCCGTGTGCGGCTTCGACGGCCTCCCGAGCGGCCAGTACAGCACCCCGCCGCTGACGACGGTCCGGGTCCCGATCGGCGAGATCGGCTCCCGAGCCGTCAGCAGGATGGCCCTGAGGCTCCGGGGCGAGGACGACGGGCAGCCGCACCAGCGGCACTTCGTCCCCGTCGAGCTAATCGTACGCGAGTCGACGAGGGGAGGAGGGAGGCAGCCGTGAGCCGTCCGAGCTCCGCACACCCCGCCTGAGCCAGCTGCCGTCGTTGCATTGCGGCAGATGGCGAACGTGCAGATGTCGAACGCGCACAGCGGAGCCCGCGGCTCGGCACGCGCGGGCCATAAAGGATTTTGAAAAGCTTTTCGGGGCACCTACATTCACTGGAACCCCTTCCGGTCACTTCTCCCCACCCCCATGCTGCGACTGCTACACACCCTCTGCTCGTCCTCTGCACTCCAGCGGGGGCGCAACGCGTTGGCTCTGACCGCGCTTCTCGGCCTGACCGCTGCCCCGGCGGGCGCGCAGATCGTTTTCGACACCTTTAATGACGGCGACGTGAGCGACGTCGGCGTCTTCTCCGGCGGCGCGGCCGGCATCGGTGCCGGCGTCGGCCCGACGACCGGCATCACCGGCGCCGACAACACCGGCCTCTCGCTCGGCATCACCCCCGGTGCCGGCGGCGGCTTCGCCGGCGCGGTCATCCCCGGCGGCGCGGGCGTGACCGACATCTCGGGC
>JANPJI010000422.1:0-4317 GCA_031425425.1 Rubricoccaceae bacterium | reverse complement strand
AGCGCCGCCGCCTCGGGCGAGGCGGCGGCGCTCGGGCGTCCGGGTCGGATGTCCCGCTCGGGCGTCCTACTCGGGGCCGCGCTCGAACGTGTCGGCACCGCCGCGGCCGGCGCGCGTCGTGTCGTCGCCGTCGCTGGCGGGGCCGACGCCGAAGGCCTTCTGGCCCTTCGACCCGGGCGCGGCGTCCATCCCGAAGCTCTCGCCCCAGTCGATGTCCATCGCCGGGTCGGTGGCGGGGGGCGTCGGGCGCGGCGTCTCGTCGGAGGGGAGGGGAGGGGTGTCCATGAGGGTGAGGGCGTGGGCCGCCCGGTGGGTGTCGGCCCGACACGGGCGCGGAGCGGCCGGGTTGCAGGGCCGTCGTCCGTAGCCTCCGTTTCGACACCGCTTCACCGATGGCCCGCCGCTTCGTCCTCCGCGCCGACCCCAAGGCCGCCCGCCCGGCCGCGCTCCAGATCGACTACGGGGCCGCCCTCGACCCGCAACAGCTCGCCGCGGCGACGGCCGGACCCGGCCCGACGCTCGTCGTCGCGGGCGCGGGCACGGGCAAGACGCGCACGCTCGTCTACCGCGTCGCCTACCTCGTCGAGACCGGCACGCCGCCCGAGCAGATCGCCCTGATGACGTTCACGCGCCGCGCTGCGGCCGAGATGCTCGCGAGGGCCGGGCGGCTCCTGGATGGCCGCTGCGAGCGCGTCCGCGGCGGCACGTTCCACGCGTTCTGTCTGTCCGTGCTGCGGCAGCACGCCGAGCGCGTCGGCCTGCCCCGCGCGTTCACCCTCCTCGACACGGCCGACGCGGCGGACGTGATCGACCTGCTGCGGACGCAGGCGGGCCACGACGCCTCCGCCCGGCGGTTCCCGCGCAAGGGCACGATCCAGGCGCTCCTCTCGGCGTCCGTCAACCGCGGCATCCCGCTGGACGACCTGCTCGCTGCGACGGCCCCGCAGTTTGCGGTCCACGCCGAAGCCGTCGCCGAGATCGGGCGGGCGTTCGCGGCTTACAAGCGTGAGGCGGGGCTGGCCGACTACGACGACCTCCTCGCGCTCACGCTGGAGCTGTTCGACCGCCACCCGGACGTCCAGGCGCTCGTCGCGGGCAGTCTCCGGCACGTGCTCGTGGACGAGTACCAGGATGTCAACGGGCTCCAGGCCGAGATCGTCGCGCGCCTCGCCTCGGTCCACCGCAACATGACGGCCGTGGGCGACGACGCGCAGGCGATCTACGGCTTCCGCGGGTCCGACGTGCGCCACATCCTCGGCTTCGCCGAGCGCTACGCTGGCGCGCGCGTGCTCAAGCTGGAGCGCAACTACCGCAGCACGCAGCAGATCCTGGACCTCGCCAACCACGTCCTGGCGGGCGTCGGCTACGACAAGCGCCTCGTGGCGGCCCGCGAGGGTGGCGAGCCCGAGCGGCCCGCGCTCGTCCGCGCGCCGGACGACGGCGACGAGGCGCGCTTCGTGGCTCAGGTCGTCCTCGATGCGCGCGAGGAGGGCCTGTCGCTCGGGCGCATCGGCGTCCTGTTCCGCTCCGGCCCGTGCTCGTTCGCGCTCGAAGCCGAACTCCAGCGCCGCGGCGTGCCGTTCGTCAAGCGCGGCGGGCTGCGGCTGTCCGAGGCGGCCCACGTCCGCGACGTCGTCGCCCACCTCCGCGCGGCCGAAAACCCCGCCGACATCGTCGCGTGGACGCGCGCCCTCAAGCTCGTCGAGGGCGTCGGCCCGCAGGCGGCCCGCGCGCTGCTGCCGTGGGTCGCGGACGCCGCCGCGACGGGCCTCGTGGACGCCGGCACGCTTCCGCCCGTTCGGTCGTCCGCCGCGACGTCCGGCGCGCTCGCCCTCGCGCGCTTCATCGCGGCGCTGCGCGCGGACGGCGACGCCGGAGCCAGCGTCGAGGCGCAGACCGAGCGCCTGCTCGCCTACTACCGCCCGGTCCTGGAGCGCGTCTACCCGGACGACGCCGACGCGCGCGCCGCCGACCTCGACGCCTTCCAGTCGCTCGCCGCCGGGGCCGCGTCGCGGCGCGCGTTCCTCGAAGCGCTCGCGCTCGACCCGCTCGACCTCACGTCCGGCCCGGCCGAGGGCGCGTTCGCAGACGAGGCCCCGCTCGTGCTGTCCACGATCCACTCGGCGAAGGGCCTCGAGTTCGACACCGTCTTCCTCATCCACGCGCTCGACGGCATCCTGCCGAGCCAGTACGCGGTCCGGAGCGCGGACGAGACCGACGAGGAGCGGCGGCTGCTCTACGTCGCCCTCACGCGGGCCGAGACGCACCTGTACGTCTCGTTCCCGCTCGTCCACTACCGCCGCGGGTCGGGGGCCGTTCTCACCGAGCCGAGCCGGTTCCTGTCGGGCGTCCCCGAGGCGCTTCTCGAACCGTGGTCGCTCGTCGACGAGGAGGAGCCTCCGCGCCTCGGTTCAGCCCCGGAGGTGCCGCGTCTCGGCCCGTAGCCGAGCCGCCCGGTGGTCGGGCGCGCCGGTACGGTGTACGATTCGCTTGCGTCGGCCGCGCCGATTCCCTACCGTGCGTCCGGTCCCCGTGCCCGCCCGATGCAGATCCTCGACGCCCCGCTCACGACGCCCGTCGCCCTCCCCGACGCGCTCACCATCGACCGCGTCGGCCTGGAGCGGTTCGACGAGATCCGGGCGCTCAACGAGACCGTCTTCGGCGAGTCGCGCGTGATCTACCGGCTCGACCGCGACGACCTGACGATCCTGCTGGCCCGCTGGCAGGGCCGCCTCGCCGGCTTCAAGGTCGGCTACGCCGAGAGCCGGTCCACGTTCTACAGCGCCAAGGGCGGCGTCCTGCCCGAGGCGCGCCGCCGCGGCGTCGCCCGGGCGCTGCTCGCGGCGATGGAGGGCGAGGCGCGGCGGCTGGGCTACGAGCGGTTCGCCTTCGATACGTTCCCGAACAAGCACCCCGGCATGACGGTCCTCGGCCTTTCGGAGGGCTACGCGGTGACGGCCGCCGGCTACAACGCGGCCTACCGCGACTACCGGTTGAGGTTCGAGCGCAGCCTCGGCAGCGCTACGCCGCTGCCCTAGAAGAGCGCGTAGACGAACGGCGCGAGCGGGCTCCCGCCGACCGACACCACGAGCAGGCCGAGCAGCACGAGCACGAGCACGATCGGCGCGAGCCAGAACTTCTTGCGGACGCGAAGGAACTGCCAGAACTCGGTCAGGACGCGCAGCTTGGACATCGGGAAACGGGGTGGGGACTGGAAACCTACGCCGGGCGCAACCTTCGCGGTGCTCCCGCCGAATGGCGGGAACCATCTGCCGATCCGAACGCGCCGTGCAGATGTGGTGTGTCGGGCGCGGTGCCGGGCCGAGGGAACACCACGGTGTGCCCCTGCGGATGCCCGTCGGACCCGTTTGCGGCGGACCGGTGTGATCTTCCCCGACCGCAGATTCCCGCCCGATGCTCACGACCGAACTCTCCGAGGGCCTCCGCATCGCCGCGGCGACGCTGTGGGCGCGCAAGCTCCGCGCGCTCCTGACG
The DNA here is from genome assembly GCA_031425425.1 of Rubricoccaceae bacterium. Lineage (GTDB taxonomy): Bacteria > Bacteroidota > Rhodothermia > Rhodothermales > Rubricoccaceae > DASVSE01. The sequence continues at coordinate 822 of JANPJI010000422.1, read as the reverse complement.
ACGCTCGGCATCGTGATCGGCATCGTCTCGGTGACGTCCATGTTCACGGTCATCAACGGCATCGAGGGCGCGTTCGACCGGTCGATGGCCATCATCGGCGACGACGCGCTGTTCGTCCAGAAGACGCCGTGGTTCTCGTTCGACGACTGGTGGACGATGCGCAACCGGCCCGACATCACCGACGACCTCGTCCCGTTCCTGCGGGCGCGCTCCGAGACGGCCGCCGAGGTCGTCCCGCTCACCGGCACGTCGCTGACGGTCTCGCGCGGGCGCGACGAGGCCGAGGGCGTCGGCGTGACGGGCTCGACGGCCGCGTTCGTGGACACGGGCGGGATGGACATCGCCGAGGGCCGGTCGTTCTCTGAGGCCGAGGCCGACGCGGGCCGGGCCGTCGCCGTGATCGGGTCGGACGTCGCCGAGGCGCTCTTTCCGGGCGAAGACGCCGTCGGCAAGCCGGTCCGCATCGGCGGGCAGCGGTTCCAGGTCGTCGGCGTGGTCGCCAAGCGGGGCTCGTTCCTGGGGCTCGCCTCGGCGGACAACGACGCCGTGGTCCCGATCCGGGCGTACCGCCGGCTGTTCTCGTCCGACCCCGACGTGGCGATCAAGGTCCGCGTTCGCGAGGGCATCGAACTGGACGCGGCCGAGGAGGAGATCCACGGGCTCGTCCGCATCTGGCGCGGACTGGACCCGCTCGAAGACGACGACTTCGCCGTCAACCGGCAGGACCAGTTCCGCGAGCTCGTGAGCACGATGCGCGTCGCGACGTACGGCGTCGGACTGTTCCTGACCGCCCTTTCCCTCCTCGTCGGCGGGATCGGCGTG
>JANPJI010000421.1:0-4309 GCA_031425425.1 Rubricoccaceae bacterium | reverse complement strand
GCGAGCGTCTGCGCCGCCTCGGCGCGGACGGGGCTGTAGACGGCATTCGAGTAGAACATGAGCTGTCCTGCCTGTTCCTGCACCGCCGCAACGACACGCGGCGGACAGTGCCCGAGGAGCGCGACGCAGTGGCCGCCGTAGTAGTCGAGGTACGCTCGGCCCTCGGTGTCCCACACGGTCGTGCCCGCGCCGCGGACGAGCGCGACGGGCGGCTTGGCGTACGTCGGGAGCGTGAAGGTGTCCTCCAGTTCCATCGGCGGGACGAGCGCAGTGTCGGTCATGGCGACGCGGGGACGTTGGGAAGAAGGCCGAGCGCCTCGGGGAATCCGAGGGCGAGGTTGAGGTTCTGGACGGCCTGCCCGGCCGCCCCTTTGACGAGGTTGTCGAGCGCGAACCCGACGACGAGATGCCCGTCCCGGACGACCGAGCCGAGGTCCGCGAACGGCGTCCCGATCGTCGGGAGCATCTCCGGGAGCGCGCCGGGCGTGAGCCGGACGAGCGGACGGCTGGCGTAAGCAGACTCGAATACTGCTTCGATGTCGTTGGACGAGACGCCTGCGGGGAGCGCGACGTGGGCGGTGCCCCAGATGCCGCGCGTCCACGGCCCGCTGGTCGGGACGAAATGGACGACAGCGGCGCCCCCGAGCGTCTGCCGAACTTCGGCGAGGTGCTGGTGCGCGAGCACCTTGTAGGCGCGAACGTTGCCGTCGCGCGTCGGGAAGTGGGTCGTGGCAGACGGTTTCGCGCCCGACCCGGACGCACCGGTGAGTGCTGTCACGTGCGCCTCGAAGGGGCCGAGGAGTCCGGTGAGCGGCCACAGCGCGAGTGAGATCCCGGTCGCGAAGCAGCCGGGGTTGGCGACGAGGCGCGCGCTGGGGAGCCTGTCGGGGAAAACATCGGCGAGACCATACACCGCCTTGGCGAGATGCGCGGGCGCGGGGTGCTCGAAGCCGAACCACGACGGGTACGCCGCAGCGTCGGCGAGGCGGTGGTCGGCCGAGAGGTCGACGATGAGCCCGTCAAACCCCGCGTCGCGGAGCGAGGCCACGGCAGCGGCCCCTGCCCCGTGCTCGGCGCAAACGAACGCCGCGTCGAAGGCACTCGGATCGAGGTCCGCCGGAGCGGTGAAGGCGAGGTCCGTCACGCCGCGCAGCGCGGCATGGGCGTCCGACACAGGCCGGCCGGCGAAGGCGCGGCTCGTCACGGCCGCGGTCCGGACGAGGGGGTGGCCGAGCAGGAGACGGACGAGTTCGCCGCCGACGAAGCCGGCTCCGTGGAGGATCGCGACGCGGACGGGTTCTGTGCGGGTCACCGGGTCACCTCGTAGGCTGAGGGCGCGAGCGTGCCCGTCTCGTCGTACCCGTCGCCGGCCGGAACGTCGAACCGGGCGACGCGGGCCGCGACGAGAGCCGCGAGGCGGTCCGGCTCGGCGCGGGCGTTGATGGCCGCCACGCCGAGCGTGTTCTGGACGTAGCGCCGGCCGACCTCGGTGTCCGTCGCCGGGCCGACGACGGCGGCGAGGCCCGAGCGGTAGCGCGTGCGGAACAGCTGGTCCGCGGCCCACGCGCCCGCGAGGTCCGTCGCGGCGAGGATGTGCGCGGCCGTGAGCCGCTGGAGCTCCATGTCCTGGAGGATGTCGTCGACGCCGTACGGCCCGATGATGCCGTCGCCGAGTTCGAGCACGAGCACGTCGGGGCGGACGCCGTTGAGGTGCTGCACAAGGCCTTTTGCGACCGGGACCATGTCACGGCCCGTCGACGCGACCACGCCGGCCTCGGTGAATGTCGCCACCGCGACGGCCCCCTCGGCCTGCATCGCGCGCACGTCGCGCATGAGCGAGGCGCCGGTGAGCTTGGCCGCGGCGACGCGCATCCCGCGCGCCGTCAGCCCCGCGACGAGGGCCGCAGCCGCGAACGTCTTGCCCGTGTTCATGGCCGTCCCGCTGACGAACACGAGCGGGGCCGACGTGGCGAGGTGCTCCGTGGACTCGATCGCGTGGTCCTGGATGCGCGCGTGCCGACCCGGCTCACCGACGAGAGCCGCCCCGAGAACCTCGACGCGGAGCGCGGCTCCGAGGTCGGGGTGGTCGCCCGTGCAGCGCCCGAGGATGCCGCCCATGTTGAGCACGTGGAGCGTGTCGCCGGGCACGATCTGACGCGGGATGCGCCCGCTGTAGCCCTTGAGCGCCTGCCGCTCGCCGAGCGCTCCCACGAGCACGTCGCCCTCGACGATGGTCCGGAAGACGCCGTCGGCTCCCTCGATCTGGTTGTAGCCCTCCTTGGATTCGAGCGCGCGGACGACCAGGCAGTAGCCCTCCTCGGCGACGATGTACGGCGAAAGCGAGAGCGTATGCCCGAGCCCGCAGGGGCCGGTGCTCGACGCGATGTGGGTGGCGGTGACAGCGTGAATGTCCATCGGTCGAGTGCGGGTGCGCGGCGGAGCCGCCAGCCCGAGAGCTAGGAGAAGGCGAGAAGCGTCGATGCGTCGGCCGGACTGGCGTCGGCTCCGAGGCGTCCGGCGCGGGCGGCGAGCAGCGCCTGGACGCCGTGGATGCGGGTGAAGCCCTCTGCGTCGCGGCCGTCCCACAGCGACGCGCCCTCGCCGTAGCGGGCCACGCCGGCGTCGAACAGCGAGAACGGGCTCGTCGCGCCGAGAACGCGGAGCGCGCCCTTGAAGAACTCGACGGTCGCCATGCCCGTGACGCGGCCCTGGCTGGAGTCCAGGAACGCCTCGACATCGCGGAGGACCGGGTCGAAGTACTGCCCCTCGTGGACCAGCATCCCGTAGAAGTCGCCGAGCGACGCCTTCTGGACGAGCTGCCAGCGCGTGAGCACGAGCTTCTCGAGTTCGCGGTGGGCCGCGACGAGCGTGAGCGCTGCCGGGGCCTCGAACGCGACGCGCCCCTTGATGCCCAGGATGGTATCGCCCACGTGGACGCCCCGGCCCACGCCGTGCGCCTCGCCGAGAGCGGTCAGCCGCTCGACGAGCGCGACCGGGTCGAGCCGCTCCCCGTCCAGCGACACCGGGACGCCCTGCTCGAAGCCGATTCCGAGCCGCAGCGGCGCGTCCGGCGCGTCCACCGCGGCGACGGTGTGCGGCCAAGCGGCCTCGGGCAGGATGCCGTCCGTGTCGTGCGTCTCCCGGCCGCCCACCGTCGTCCCCCAGAGGCCACGGTTGACCGAGTAGTCCTTCGTCTTCGCTTCGACGGCCACGCCGCGCTCGGCGAGAAAGGCCGTGCTGGCCTCTCGCGACAGGTTGAGGGCGCGGATCGGGGCCAGAATCTCGACCTCCCCGCCGAGTTCCGTCTCGGCAAGCAGCCGCAAGGCGGTGTCGAAGCGGACCTGGTCGTTGCCTGCGCCCGTCGAGCCGTGTGCGAGGCGTGTAGCTCCGAGACGCGCCGCCTCGGTGACGAGCGCCTGCGCCTGTACCACGCGCTCAGGGCCGACGCAGAGCGGGTACACGCCCCCGCGGAGCACGTTTCCCTTGACGAGATACTGGAGGACGCGGTCGAACAGGTCGGCTCGGGCGTCGACGGTCGTGTGGCTCGCCGCGCCGAGGTCGTGCGCACACGCCTCGACGGCGGCAAGGTCGGCGGCGGTGAAGCCGCCCGTGTTCACAGTGACGGTGTGCACGTCCGCACCGGTCGTCTCGCGGAGGTACGGGACGCAGAACGAGGTGTCGAGGCCGCCGGAGAAGGCGAGCACCACGGGGCCAGCAGGAACGATGGACATCGGCGTAGGGAAAACGAGAAACGCCGGCTCCCGGTCGGGAGTCGGCGTAGACGGTGGAGGAGGTGTGCGCGTGGGCGCGACTACGCTCCTGCTCCGAGCAGGCCAGACCCGAACGGGACACGGGACGACGGGAATCGTCGCACGCGTCGGCAGGTCGGTCGGGCGGTCGGGGCGAACAGCATGGACTCAGAATAGGGCGTCCACCGCCCTTCGGCAATCGGACCCGCAGCACGGCGGCCGCACAGGCCGTCTGGTAGCGCTTCCATCGCGGTTCCGAGGCGGCGTGGCGGACTGTGAAGATCTACCGAACGGTTCCCACGCGTCCGTGTGACCGGCAAGCGCAGTCGCCGGACTGCTCCGCCGCGGTCCGGCCGCTCCCCCGCGGACCGGTAGCGCATGACGGAGCCGGGGCTTCTGCGTGAGTACACGTGGGGAGATTCCCCATCTTTTATGGCTGCCGGAAGCGGTTTCGCCCTTGGGATGCCGGTTTGGACATCGACGGGACCTGAGCACGAGGTGAGCAGCGAGTGGGCTTGTAACCGGGCGACTTCCGGGCGGTTCTTCCGTCTCCCCATTTC
>JANPJI010000420.1:0-2265 GCA_031425425.1 Rubricoccaceae bacterium | reverse complement strand
CCGGAAGCCGGTCATGACCTCGTCGAACACGAGGAGGGCGTCGTGCCGGCGCGTGAGGTCCCGGAGGAGGTCGAGGAATCCGTCGGCGGGCCGGACGAGCCCCATGTTGCCGGCGACGGGCTCGACGAGCACGGCGGCGATCTCCTCTCCTGAGGCGCGGAAGAGGGCCTCGATGGCCTCGGGGTCGTTGAACGGGACGACGAGCGTGTCGGCCGTCACGGCGGCCGGGACGCCCGGCGAGTCGGGCAGGCCGAGCGTGGCCACGCCCGAGCCGGCCTTGGCCAGCAGGAGGTCTGCGTGGCCGTGGTAGTGCCCGTCGAACTTGACCACCTTGGTGCGGCCCGTGAACGCGCGGGCGACACGGACGGCGCTCATGGCCCCCTCGGTCCCCGAGTTGACGAACCGGAGCCGCTCCATCGACGGGACGCGGTCGCGGATCGTCTCGGCGAGGTCGGCCTCGAGCGCGCTCGGCGCCCCGAAGCTCGACCCCCGGGCGGCCTGCTCGGCGACGGCCCGCACGACGGCCGCGGGCGCGTGCCCGAGCAGGTGCGGCCCGAACGAGAGCACGTAGTCGATGTAGCGCTGCCCGTCGGCGTCGACGAGGAAGGCGCCCTCGCCGCGCTCGATAAATCGCGGCACACCGCCGACGCCCTTGAAGGCGCGGACGGGCGACGACACGCCGCCGGGCATCAGCGTCTGGGCGCGGGCGAAGAGGGCCTCGGAGCGGGTGGTTGTCTGGGTCGCTGGTGAGGAGGTCATCGGTGCGCAAAGTGAGAGTCGAGGGAGTCGGCGGCGGCCTCGGCGCCCGCGATCACGTCGGGCAGGCCGATGCCGCCGAAGGACGCCCCGGCGAGGGCGAGGGCGGGGTGCGCGGCGAGGGCGGCGTGGAGGGCCCGCTGCCGCTCGGGGTGGCCGAGCGTGTAGCGAGGCGAGGCGCCGCGCCACCGGTGGACGGCGGCGAAGACGGGCTCCGCCGTCAGCCCGACGCGGTCGCGGAGGTGCGCGCGTGCGTGGTCGAGAAGGACGTCGTCGCCGGCCGAGGCGTGCTCGGGCCGGAGGAACACGCGGGCGAGGTCGTGGCCGGGCGGCGCGACGCCGGCCCCGCCCGGCGGGGCGGGGTGCTTGCGCGACAGGAGCGTCACGGCCTGGACGGCCCCGCCCTCGGCGCGCGGCACGAGCCACCCCGAGACGTCGGGCAGGCCGGGCGCGTCGGCCGTCCGGAAGCCGACGAGGGCCACGGCGGCGCTGCCCATCGGGACGTCGGCGAGCGGGGCGGCCAGCGCCGGGTCCAGCGGGCCGAGCACGCGCGCGGCCGTGGGCGCGGGCAGCGCCACGATGAGGGCGCCCGCCTCGCGCTCCGAGCCGTCGGCGAGGCGCACGGCGTAGCCGCCTGGGGTCGCGCGGACCGACTCGACGGCGACGCCGGTCTCGACGGCGACCCCTCGGGCGGCGAGCGCGCCGGCGAGCGCGTCGACGAGGCGGTCCATCCCGCCGACGGGGCGCCGGAAGGGCGGCTCGCCCGCCGCCGGCGCGGCGCGCCACCGGAGCATCGGCCCCCGGCGCTCTTGGGCGTGGAGGTGCGGGAGCGTCGCGCGGAGCGAGATCGGTCCGGCGTCGGACCCGTAGAGCCCACCGAGAAGCGGCTCGACGAGCCCTTCCCACGCGCCGCGTCCGAACCGACGCACGGCGAACGATTCGAGGCTCTCGTCGTCGTCGCCGCGGCGGGCGCGGACGAGCGGCTCGGCGGCGGCCCGGAGGCGCGACCGGAGCCCGAGCGCGGGCGTCCGCAGCAGCGGACCCGCCTCGCCGGGCACGAGTCCGCTCAGGCCGGCCGGGAGCGCGTACAGGCGCCCGCCGCGCTGGATGAGCGCCCCGCCGCGGGCGGGCGCCGTCTCGACGCCGAGGCGGGCGGCGAGCGCGACGGCGGCCGGCTTGCGCGCGAGATAGACGTCCGGACCGACATCGGCCGTGAAGCCGTCGTACCGGAGGGTCCGCACGACGCCGCCGAGCCGGTCGGACGATTCGAGCAGCCGCACCGACCGGCCTGCCTCGGCGAGGCGCAGCGCGGCCGCGAGGCCCGCCACGCCGCCGCCGAGCACGAGCACGTCGGTCGGTGCGCTCATTGAGGTCAGACCGGCGAGGTCGTCCCTTCGGGCATCTCCATCACCGGGACGCCCGCGCTGGCAGCGCGCACCGTTGAGTCGATCCAGCCCGCCTCGGCCGCCTGTCCCTCGACGAGTTCGGCGACGAGGCGCGTGATGCGCG
>JANPJI010000419.1:0-1996 GCA_031425425.1 Rubricoccaceae bacterium | reverse complement strand
GTGGACGCGGCGAGGAGCACGTTGATGGTTGCCCCGACCGACGACGGCTCGAAGCGGATGGTGCCGCCGCGGAGGCGTCCGCCGGGGGCACTCGCGAAGACGTACCCGTTGTGCTCGGTGATCACGGCCCCGAGGGCCTCCATGCCCCGCAGGTGGAGGTCCACCGGCCGCGGGCCCCACGCGCAGCCGCCCGGCAGCGACACTTTGGCCCGGCCGCCGCGGCCGAGGAGGGCGCCGAGCATGTAGAACGACGCCCGCATCTTGTTCACGAGGTCGTACGGCGCCTCGAAGTGGTGGATGTCGCGCGCGTCGATCGTCATCACGTCGGCCGTGGCCGGGTCGTCGTCCGGCGCGAACGACACGCGGCAGCCGGTGACGCGGAGCACGTTGGCGAACGTGTGGACGTCGTGCAGCGCGGGCACGTTGCGGATCGTCGTCACGCCGTCGGCGAGGACGGCCGCGGCCATCAGCGGGAGCATCGTGTTCTTCGAACCGCCGACGTGGAGCGTGCCGCGGAGCGGGCGTCCGCCCTGGATGACGAGCTTGTCCATCGAGAAGGCCTGGGGCAGGGCGCAAAGCGCCGGAGGGCGCCGGGGCGCCGGGGAGCAACGGGAGGCCCGGCGAGCGGGCGCAAGAGGCAAAAGGTAAGGACCCGTTCCGCGCCCGTCCTTGCCCGGAAATCCACCGGCGCGGCAGCCCGCTCCGGCCGGCCGTACCTTGCCCGAAGTCACACGAACGCCTCGGCCGGATGAGCAAGCAGCGGATGGACCAGAACTGGGAGCGCATGAAGGAGCAGATCCTCGCGCAGTGGGACGGCCTCGACGAGGGCGCGCTCAAAAAGGCGCGGGGCAACCTCGGCAAGGTCGTCGACATCATCGCGGAGCACTCCGGCGAGGCGCGGGCGACGATCATGACCAAGATGTCGGCGTTCATCTAGGCGAGCGGGCAGCAGGGGCCGGAGGGCGGGGCTGGCGTCGCCCCCGACGCGGCATCCTCTCGGGTCCGCTGGCTCTCGCCGCGGTGAGGGAGGCACCGGGCAAAAGAGGCCGCCGCGGCGCAGTAGCTTCCGGAACCCCTTCCGCGCTGCCTGTGCCCGACGACCCGACGACCGAGACGACCGCCGACCCGAACGCCGAAGCGGACGGCCTCCGCGCGCACACGCTCGGCTCGCCCGCCCCGGCCGGCCCGGCCACCGAGGCGCGCCGCGCGGCTCACGCCGCGCTCCAGAAGGCTCTCGACGGGCAGGAGGTCGAGGTCCGCCGCGGCGGCGGCGAGAAGGCGACCGCCCGCGAGCACAGCCGCGGCAAGATGACCGCCCGCGAGCGCGTCGCGGCGCTCCTCGACGCGGGCTCGCCGTTCCACGAGCTCGGCCTGTTCGCCGGGCGCGGCATGTACGAAGACGAGGGCGGGTGCCCTGCTGGCGGCGTCGTGGTGGGCCTCGGGCGCATCCACGGCCGCCTCGTGCTCGTCGTCGCCAACGACGCGACCGTCAAGGCGGGCGCGTGGTTTCCGATCACGGCCAAGAAGAACCTCCGCGCGCAGGAGATCGCGCTCGAGAACCGCGTCCCGATCGTCTACCTCGTGGACTCGGCGGGCGTGTTCCTGCCGATGCAGGACGAGATCTTCCCGGACAAGGAGCACTTCGGGCGGCTCTTCCGCAACAACGCGAAGCTGTCCGCGCTCGGTGTCCCGCAGATCGCGGCCATCATGGGCTCGTGCGTCGCCGGCGGCGCGTACCTGCCGGTGATGTCCGACGAGTCGCTCATCGTCGACGGCACGGGCTCGGTCTTTCTCGCGGGCCCGTTCCTCGTCCAGGCCGCCATCGGCGAGGTGACGGACGCCGAGACGCTCGGCGGGGCGACGACGCAGGCCGACGTCTCGGGCGTGATCGACTACAAGATGCCCGACGACGCGACGTGCCTCGCGACCGTCCGCGACCTCATCGAGAAGCTTCCGGCCGCGCCTCGGGCCGGCTTCGCGCACACGGCACCGCGCC
>JANPJI010000418.1:0-2283 GCA_031425425.1 Rubricoccaceae bacterium | reverse complement strand
GCCTTGCCCATGACCCGCTTGGTCATCATGCGCCCGGCGAGCACCACCCGAAACGGCGTCGTGCCCTCGACCTCGGGGTCGTTCGTGGCGTCCTTGTACTCCGTAGCAGCTTCGAACGCCGTCTTATCTGTCTTCCAGCTGGCGGCAGGGTACGGCTCGCCGGCCGCGCGGAGGGCGTCGAGGTGGGCGCGGCGGACCTGTTCCTGGTCGGTCATCGTCGGGGGCGTGGGGACGACCGGAGGTTACGGGCCAGGCGCGCGCGGAGGCCGCGTCCGTCCGAAATCCACGACGGCACCGGCCGGGCACCGCTCACCCGCCCGTCCGCGCGGCCTCATCCACGAGCGCGTCGCGGCCCTGTTCGAGGCGTTCGGCGAGGCCTTCGCCGAGGATGCGGGCCGACGAGTTCTCGGGCTGCGCGGCAGCGAGCGTCGCCGTGTACTCAGCCGCCTCGGCGAGCGCGTCCACGGCCGCGACCATGGCCTCGCCCCACGAGCGGACGGCCGGCTCGACGCGCACGCGGTGACGTCGAGACCCGAGGAGGTCCCGCAGGACCTCCGCCGGACCCCGCGGGCCGGGCAGCAGCGCGCGCCCCTGGCCGTTGAGCCCGCCGCGGAGCGCCGCCTCGACCGCATCGAGCCTGTCGGCGATCGCCGCGACGTGCTGCTGCTGGGCGAGGTTGATCGCCGCGGCCTCGGCCGCACGGACGGGGACGACCGCCTCGGCGACGGCCTCGACGGACGCCGCGAGGAGGCTCTGGAACGAGGCCGTCAGGCCGCGTCGAACGCCGCGCTCGGCGAGCAACCGGACCGACTCCGGCGCGAGGACGTCGTCGAACGACGGGACCGCGTCGGGGTCCGGCGGGAAGTACGAAGCGGACATGGGGGGCCGAAAGACCGTCGCGTAGACCCCCGGGCGGCCCGCAGCGTTCCGCCGTCGTGCGTTACGCTCGCGGTGCCCACTCCGGGACGGCCGAAGGCGCGTCGCGAGAGGGAACGGGCGCACCGGGCGGCGTCGCGGGCGCATCCGGCGGAGCGCGCTGCGGCAGCGGCGTCGTCACCATGCGCTGCATGAGGTCCAGAACGGCCTCGGCGCGCTCGGGCGCGAGTGCCCCGCTGCGGACCGCGATGCGGACGGTCTCGACCGAGAGCGTCGCATAGGCCGGGACGAGGTGCGGGAGGTGCGCGCGGAGCGCGAGCCCGTGGCGGCGCAGCGTCTCGGTGTCGCCGCGTGCGACCGGCCCCGTCAGTGCGTCCTCCGGCGACGACGCGGTGAGGTTGTCGAGCGTGCCCTGGAGAAGGGGCGCGAGCATCGCCATCGCGTCCGCCCGGTCGATCCCGACCGACCCGAGCACCTCCTGCACGACGCCCATCAGCGTCACCAGGAAGTTGGACGCCATGACGGCCGCGAGGTGGACGCGCGGCTTGGCGTCGGCGGACACGACGACGTAGTGCAGCCCGAGGCCCGAGACGAGTTCGACGCCGGCCGCGAGCGCGCGCGGCTCGCCCTCGATGCCGACGTAGACCCCGTCGAGCGTGTGGGCGTCCGAGTTGCGGACGACGGCCTGGAGCGGGTGGAACGCAAGCGTATCGGCCCCCTCGGCCGCGAGCGGGGCGAGGACCGCCGCCGGCATCGCGCCCGACGTGTGGAGCACGACCGTCCGCGACCACGCCCGCTGGACGCCCGTGAGCGTCTCAGCGAGGTCGGCGAGGTCGCCGTCGGGCACGCACAGCGCCACGAGCGCGGCGTCAGCGGGGAGGTCCGACAGCCGGTCCGAGGCCACGGGCGCGCCGACGGCGCGCGCGAGCGCCTCGGCCGAGGCGCGCGTCCGGCTCAGGACGGCGCGGACGGGGTAGCCCCGGTCGGCGAGGCGCAGCGCGAGGGCGCGCCCCATCGCTCCAGCCCCGACGATGGCTACGCCGGGGCGCGACTCGCGGAACGTCGAGGCGAACACCTCCATGGGCACGGGGTCAAGCACGCCGGTCGGCGGTGACGCGGGAATGCCGGAGAGGAGAAGGAGAGAGACGGCGCTGAGACATTTCTGAGAGTCCGGGTGTCGCGCCCACGTTCCGCGGCGGCGGTTTATCGCTGGCAGCCGGGCCAGAAGCGGGAGCGAGACGGGTCTTTCAAAAGCGGTGCCACGATTCGGACCGGCTGTGGCCGCTGGCCGGCCACAACGTAGCCCCCGGCCGCTCGTCCGCCCGATCCGGACGACGAACCGAGGCGACGTGTTTTCCGAGATGCCACGCGCCAGACGCGCGGCGGCGGCGTCTTCCCGGACGAGAA
>JANPJI010000417.1:0-5180 GCA_031425425.1 Rubricoccaceae bacterium | reverse complement strand
AATCCGGCCCGCCGTCCATGAGGACGCCGGGGAGCGACGAGAACCGGGCCGGGGAGAAGAGCCGGAGCGAGTCCCACCCGAGCCGCCACGCGCCGCCGGGCGCGGGCTGGTCGTCGAGGAGCGCGAACGAGAGGCCGGTCCGGCGGAGGTGATACCCGACCGAGAGCCCGGCCTGGCCCGCGCCGACCACGACGATGTCGATGTCTGTCATCAGACGGCCCGGCGGAGCCCTTCCGCGAACGCGTCCGGGAGCGGACTCGCCTCGACCGCCCGGGCGGCCTCCTCGACGTCGTACGGGACCCGGACGAACTCCGTCTGGCAGTATGCCGGGTCTGTCTTCGACCGCTCGGCGTCGACCGTCAGCAGGACGTAGCCGGCCCGCGGGTCGCCGTCTTTCGGCTTGCCCACCGAGCCCGTGTTGACGGCGTGGCGGTAGACCGTCTGGCCCTCAACCTCGACGGCGAGCGTCTTGTGGTAAGGCCTGTGCGTGTGGCCGAAGAGCATCACGTCCGCGCCGGCTTCGGCCATGCGCCCGACGAGTGTCGTGTCGGGCGTGTCCTCGAAGAGGTACTCGTTGACGCGCCGCGGGGAGCCGTGGACGAAGAGGACCTCGACCGGCGCGGCGCCTTTCCGGCGCGGCCCGGCGACCGTGATCCGGATGTGGCGCGGCAGCGACCGGAGGTACGCCCGCGTCGCGTCTGTAACCACCCCGTTGGTGTACGCGATGGACTCGGCCCCGCGCGCCTTGTCCTCGTCGGTCTGGTAGGCGCAGCCGCAGTCGTCGCTGTGCAGCCCGACGCCCTCGTCGTAGTTGCCGGCGAGGGTCGGGATGCCCCGCTCCTGGACGGCGACGACCACCTCGTTCGGCCACGTCGCGTACCCGACGAGATCGCCGAGGCAGTACACGGCGTCGACCTCGCCGCGGCCGAGGCGCGCGTCGATGTCGGCGAGGACCGCTTCGAGCGCGGGCAGGTTGGCGTGGACGTCGGAGAAGACGGCGAGGGTCATGGACGTGCGAGGCTGGGAACAGGCACTTACGGAGCGACCGGCTTCCGCCCGAACACGGTCACGCTCCACAGGCCGACGCCGGTCGCGCGGAAGGCGGCGATCTCGTCTGCGCCGAGCACGCCCGCGAGCACTGCGTCCGGGACGGCGATTTCGCGGGCTGTGAGGGCCTCGACGTCCTCGAACCCGGCCGCGCGGAGCCCCGCGAGGTAGTCCACCTCGTCGATCGCGCCCGCGACGCACCCGGCGTAGAGCTCCGCCGACCGTCTGACGGCGGCCGGGATGGCCCCGCGCGTCACGACGTCGGAGACGCAGAAGTGCCCGCCGGGCCGGAGGACCCGAAACGTCTCGGCGAAGGCGCGCGCCTTCTCCGGGACGAGGTTCAGGACGCAGTTCGATACGACGACATCTACCGTGCCCGCGTCGACGGGGAGGGCCTCGATCTCGCCGAGGCGGAACTCGACGTTGGCGTAGCCCATCGTGCGGGCGTTGGCCCGCGCCTTCGCGACCATCTCGGGGGTCATGTCGACCCCGATCACGTGGCCCGTCTCGCCGACCTCGCGGCGGGCGACGAACGCGTCGATGCCGGCCCCGGAGCCGAGGTCGAGCACGGTCTGGCCCGGCCGCAGGCCCGCGTGCTCCGTCGGGACGCCGCAGCCGAGCCCGAGGTCCGCCTCGGCGAAGTACCCGCCGACGGCCGCGTAGTCGTCCCCGATAAACTGGATTCCGCCGGCGAGGTCGATCGGCGTGCCGCAGCTAGCGGGGGTGCCGACGGCGGAGCTGCAGCAGGACGTGGATGCGCCGAGGTCTCCGCCGAGGGCAACCTCGGCGTACTTCTCGCGGACGGACGCGCGGACGGCGTCGGGGGAGTGCAGGTCGAGCAGGTCGGACATCGGGATGGGGGAGCGGGTGGGTCGGGAGGCGCGCCCGTAGCATCGAGCCAGACGGCGATCTCGTCGTGGACGCTTCGGGAGGAGCCCAGGCGCTCGGCCTCTGTGCTGTGGCGGCTCGGAGAACGACCGGTGGAGGGACCGCACGTGATTCATCGTTGATGTACGATAGGTCATGCGTGGCCTGTTGTCAACCCCGGTGCCGGTGCCGGTGCCGGCGGCGGGAGCCCGTCCGGCCGCCGCGCGTTGCAGAGCCGCAACCAACCCCCAGACGCCCGTGTCCACGACCACCGCCCGCCCGACCGTCTCTGCGTCGGGCTTCGACCTCGCCCCGCTCCGCGGGGCCGCCCGCGAGGCCGCCGCCGACCAGGCGGGCCTCACGGCCGAGGAGCGCCACGTGCTCCTCGACCACGGGACCGAGCGCCCCGGCTGCGGCCTGCTGCTCCACAACACCGAGCACGGCCTCTACGCGTGCCGCCTCTGCGGACTGCCGCTGTTCGAGTCCGGCTCGAAGTTCGAGTCCGGCACCGGCTGGCCTTCGTTCTTCCAGCCCGTGGACCCTGACCACGTCGCCGACCTGCGCGACATCGGCTTCCTGATGGTCCGCACGGAGAACCGCTGTGCGCGGTGCGACAGCCACCTCGGGCACGTCTTCCCCGACGGCCCGGCCCCGACGGGCAAGCGCTACTGCATGAACTCGGCCGCGCTCGAGTTCTTCGTCGACGGGGCCGTCCCCCCGCAGCGGACGGCCGAGCACCCGACCGTCTGAGCGGTGTGGCGCCAACCGTCAGACAATAAAGGGCATCTCCCCTCCGGAGGGGAGGCCAGGGTTGCGGCGCGGGCGGTACGCTGCGGTCGGCTCTCCGGTGTGCGGGGGCCGTTCCGCCTCCAACCCTTTGCGCCATGACCGCATCTCGCTTCCGGGGCCTCGCCCTGCCCGTCGTCCTGCTCGTCGCCGCGTCCGCCCTCCAGGGCTGCAGCCCATCGCGCTACTTGCCCGGCTCATCGGGCAACGTCTCCTCGGGTTCGGCCCGGCTCGACGTCGTCAACCGCTCGTCGCAGTCCGTCTACTCGATCAACGCGTCGTCGTGTTCGGACACCAACTGGGGCTCGGACCGCCTCGGAAGCAGCGTGATCCAGTCCGGAAACTCGATGAGCTTCGACCTCACGCCGGGCTGCTGGGACTTCCGCGCCGACTTCGACAGCGACCACACGAGCGGCAACGAACTCGTCCAGCGCAACATCCAGATCAACGGCGGGAGCAGCTGGACGTGGACCGTCGGCGGCTGACCTGTTCTACCCGGTCCCTGCGCGCCGCCTTCTCCACAGAGGGCGGCGCGCGGCCGTAGAAACGGCGGGGCTTCTGGCGCAACGATTTGTCCCCGCTCGGTTGAGAACTGTCGGCACAGCGATAGATTGGCGGCACGCGGCCTCGTCCCCCCAGCCCGCGACCCCATGTCCGAACCCGTGGTCGGCGTTCGCGCCCCCGTCCGCCTGCTCGTCGCGGGCGATCTCCGCCTCGGCCGGCCGCCCGCCCAGGCGCCCCCCGGTGAGCCGGGCCTCGACGTCGCCTCGGTCGTCTCGGCGGCAGCCGATTTTGCCCTCGCCCGCGGCGTGGACGCGCTCGTGCTCACGGGCGACCTCGCCGAGGTCGGCAACCAGCACTTCGAGGCCGCCGGCGTGCTCGACCGCCTTTTCCGGCGCCTCGCCGAGGCCGGGCTCCCCGTCGTCGTCGCCGACACCAGCGACGCGGTCGCGCGCGTGGTCGCCCTCGTCGACTCGCCGCTCGTCCGGCTTCTCGGTCGGGGCGAGACGTGGGAGGACGCTCCGATCACCCGCGACGGGCACGACGTGCTCCGTCTCGCCGGGTGGTCGTCGGAGGGCGCGCACGCCACGGACCTGCCGTTTCCCGCCGGTCTCGACCCCGACATTCCCACTGTCGGCGTGCTCCACTCGGCCGCCGACGCGTTCGAGAACGGGCTCGCCGACCTCCGCGTGCTCCCCGTCGCCGCGTGGCTGATCGGCCTCGGGCACGCCCCGGCCATCCTCGCCGAGGGCGACGGCCCGCTCGTGCTCGCGCCGGGCGCGCTCCAGCCGCTCTCGCCCGACGAGCCGGGCGCCCACGGCGCGTTCCTCGTCACCGTGGCGGCCGACGGGGCGGCCACGGCCGAGGCGGTCCCGCTCGCGACGCTCCACTACGGCACCGTCGACGTGGACCTCGCCGAGGCGGCGACGGCGGCCGACGCCCGCGCGCTGTGCGCCGCGGCCCTGCGCGAGCACGCCGCGCTCATCCGCGAGGCGTCGCCGGCCGTCGTCCGGGCCGTGGTCTGCCTCCGCCTCGTCGGCCGGACCGCCGCGTTTGCGGGCGTCGATGCGCTCGCGGCGGAACTCCGGACCGACGCCGACCTCCCGCACGCCGGGCTGACTGTCGCTGTGACACGCGTCGAGGTCGCCGTGGCACCCCTCCTCGACCTCGGACGGCTCGCCGCCGGCTCGGGGGCGGTCGCGACGCTCGCCCGCCTCTCGGCGCGGCTCGGGACCGACGGCCCGCTCGACGTGGGCTCGCTCGCACCCGCCGACCGCACGCTCGTCGCCCGGGCGACCGACGCCGTCCGTACGGCCCGCGGCGCGCGCGTGTTCGAGCCGCTCGCCGCCGACGGCCGCCTCGACGGCGACCTCGACGCCGAGACTGCGGGCCGTCTCCGCCGCCAGGTATCGCGGCTGCTCGACGCCGCCCTGGCCCAGCACGCCGACGGCTGACCGCCGCCACGGCGGCCGCCGCCATCGTCCACCCCCGCGCCTCCCCCCAGCGCCATGGACCGCCTCGACTTCTCCCGTCTCTCCGTCCGCTCGTTCTACGGCTCTGCCCGGAGCGGCCTCGCGCTCGACCTCGGCCCCGGCCTCACGGTCGTCATCGGCCCCAACGGGCAGGGCAAGACCACGCTCGCGCGAGCGCTCCACGGCGCGCTCTGGCCCGAGACGGTCCGCGCGTTCCGCCCGAGCTACGACGCCCGCTTCACCGTCTCGGGAAGTGACTGCGGCGAGGCGTGGGACGTGGCCGTCGAGGCCGGCGAGGCGCGCTACGCCCGCGACGGGGTCGCCGCGGACCGGCCCGCGCTCCCGGACGCGTCGTACCGGAACCGTTACCTGCTGTCGCTGAGCGACCTCGTCGCCGACGACGGGCAGGCGTTTGCCGAAGCGGTGCGCCGCGACGCCGCCGGGGGCGTCGACCTCGGCGCGGCGCGGGCGGCGCTCGGCTACCGCGCCGCAGCGCCTCGCGCACTC
>JANPJI010000416.1:0-1573 GCA_031425425.1 Rubricoccaceae bacterium | reverse complement strand
GAACACGCTGCTGGCGCCGCCGGCCACCTTCTCACTACACCTTTCGGCCAGTCGGACTGACCGGCATCTCCCCGCACCCCCATGGGCCAGCAACAGCTCCTGCTCCTCGTGATCGGCGTCGTCGTCGTCGCCTTCGCGATCATGGCCGCGTTCCCGGTCCTCGAACGGGGCTTCCGGCAGGACGAGGCGGACGGCCTCCTCGACCGCACGCTCGCCATCGCGACGCACGCGGCCGGGTGGAAAACGCAGAACGAGTGGTACGGCGGCGGCGGCGGGTCCTACGTGCGCCTCGCCGCCGGTGGGATCGAGACGCTCGCGCTGGACTCGACGAACGTCCGCGGTCGGTTCCGCATCACAGCGGCGACCAGCCGGACGCTCGAGGTGACCGGCGTGAGCACGCGCTACCCGGACATCGGCGTGCGCGTGTTCGTCACGGACTACTCCGTCGATTCGTCGGCGGTGAGCTTCACCGGCCGGCTGGCGATCCCCTGAGCCGCACCCTTCGGTTGCGCCAGCGGTCGCGCAGAAGTGACCGTCCGGCCTTACGAAGGTGCTGTGGCCGTCGATACCTCCGTCCATTCCCCCGGCCCCGCGCCGCCCTCCCCCGCGACTCTCATGGCTGAGTTCCGATTCAACGGCCTCTCCGCCGGCGGCCAGACCGTCCAGGGAACGGTCTACGCGCCCAACAAGCGGACCGCCCACAAGAAGGTGGCCACGCTGGCCCAGCAGCACACCTTCACCGTCCGCGACCTGAACGAGCGGATGCTCTTCAAGTACAAGGTCAAGCACCCGACGGGCAAGGTCGTCAAGGGCGAGCAGAAGGCGTACGCGCAGGAGGAGATCCGGACGGCCCTGGAGCGGATGGGCCTCGAGGTCCTCTCGATCCAGAAGAACCTCCTCAACATCCAGCGGAAGCCGCCGACGGGCGACATCATCATGTTCGTCCGCCTCGCGGCGAACCTGCTGATGGAGAAGATGGCCTTCTCGGAGGTGATGAACCTCCTCATGGCCGACATCTCGTCGCCGCCGCTCAAGCACGTCCTTCGGGACATCAACTCGGACCTGAAGGGCGGCACGGAGGCCAAGCAGGCCTTTATGAAGCACCAGGAGAAGATCGGGAAGTTCACCGCGTACATGCTCGGCGTGGCCAGCCAGTCCGGCAACATGGCCGAGATCTACGAGGCGACGGCCCGCTTCCTCGAGCGCAAGGACGAGTTCCGCAAGTCGGTCAAGAGCGCGCTCATCATGCCTGCCGTGACCATCATCGCCACGCTCGGCGTGTTCATCTGGTACGTGTGGTACATCGTGCCCCAGACGGCCGGCCTCTTCGCCGACTTCGAGGGCATCGAACTCCCGCCGCTGACCACGTTCTCGCTCGCCTTCTCCGCCTTCCTGGACCGCTGGATGGGCGTGATCGGCGTGATCCTCCTGCTCATCGGGATCGTGATGGTCTTGATCTGGTGCTCCATGTACGGGTTGCCGCACGCCTCGGCGGAGACCTTGATGACCTCCAGGTTCTCGCCCGAGCCCGAGTACAGGATCGCAAAGACGCGCGCGAAGACCTCGATGTTGA
>JANPJI010000415.1:0-2212 GCA_031425425.1 Rubricoccaceae bacterium | reverse complement strand
CAGTTCGGGCACGAGGAGCCCGTGTTGGCCTGGTAGAAGACGAGGGTCCGCACCTCCTCGTCGGTGAAGCCGAGCTCGCGCAGGAGCACGAGGTCCGGGGCCGGCTCGACCTTCTTGCACGAGTCGCAGAGCGTCCGGATGAGGCGCTGCGCGACGATGAGGTTGATCGCGTAGGCGATCAGGAACGGCTCCAGGCCCATCTTGTAGAGCCGGGACACCGCCGAGGGGGCGTCGTTGGTGTGGAGCGTGCTGAAGGTGAGGTGGCCCGTGTTGGCGAGCTTGATCGCGAGCTCGGCCGTGTCCTTGTCGCGCATCTCGCCGACCATCACGATGTCGGGGTCGTGGCGGAGGATGGCGCGCAGCGCGCCTTCGAGCGAGAGCTTGTGCGAGAGCTTGATCTGGCGGACGCCGGGGATGATGTACTCGACCGGGTCCTCGACCGTGAGCACGTTGACCTCCGGCGTGACGACGTTCGACAGCGCGGCGACGAGCGTGGTGCTCTTGCCCGAGCCCGTCGGGCCGGTGAGGATGACCATGCCGTGGGGCTGGCGGATGGCCTTCTCGAACTTCGCCATGGCCCCCTCCAGGAGGCCGAGCTTGGCGAGGTCCGTGACCACCTTGCGGTCGTCGAGGATTCGGATGACGATGGACTCGCTGCGGACCTCCGGGTTGGCGTTGGCGATCGGCAGGATCGAGACGCGGTACCGGATCAGCGTCCCGTCCACCTTGCGCTGGATGAAGCCGTCCTGGGCCATGTCTCGCTCGAAGCGGTCCACGTTGAGCGCGGAGTCCTTGAAGACGGCGAGGAGCGCCTCGGGCGAGCCCTTGTCTTCGAGGTGCCACCGAGCGAGACGGCCGTCGACGCGGAAGTGGATCTCGGTCTGCTTGCGCGCATTCGGCCAGACGTGGATGTCGGACGCGCCCACGCGGACGCCCTCCACGAGAACCGCCTCGACGAGGTTGATCAGGCTGGACTGCGCGATCTCGGCCTCGAGCGCGTCCTCGTCCACGAGCCCCTTCTGCCCGGACTCGAACGACACGCCGAAGTCGAAGTCCGGGCCGGCGTCGGCGGCCATCCGCTCCAGGAACTCGTTCTTGCGCGGGAACGCCTCGTCGATGACCCGCAAGACGATGGGGCCGGGCGCGTAGCACAGCTCGAAGCGCTCCAGCTCGAGCCCGTTGATGACCTTCTGCAGCTCGGGCCGCATGGGGTCTTCGGTGATGAAGACGAGCTTGAGGATGCCAGAGGGCTGGTCCTGGGCGTAGGCGTACGGGACGGCTTCGAGCTCGACGAGCCGCTTGCCGAGCTCCTCGTCGAACGACTCGATGACGGTCTTGGCGAACTCGGCCTCGGGCTCGCGGTCCTTGACCGGCGCGAGGCGGAACGCGTACGTCGCAGCCGCCTGCTCGAACACCTTGTCGCGGTCCACCGTCGGGACGGCCGCGAGGGCACGCCAGAGCGGCACGCGGGCGTCCGAGCGGCCCCCTTCGGCCTCGACGACCTGCTCGGGGCTCACCAGCCCGCGGCGCAGGAGGGCCTGCACGACGCGGTCCTGGACCTGCGAGTAGGCCTGCGCCTGGACGACCGGCGGCGGCGCGCCCTCGGGCGCAGACGACCGGGCGACGGCGGCCGGGCGGGACGGGGCGGAAGGCAGCACGGACATGGACGTGGGTCGGTTGGCAGAGGACGACGGCGGGAGGGGCGGCGAGAAGAGTCCGGAGAGGAGCAGCGCCGGTTGCCCGCGCGCGCCTCTCTCCGGTTCTCCAGACCGCGATCAGCCGCCGCCGCCCATGATGTCGTTGGCGCTGGGGCGGATCATAGCCGTCTCGGCCGAGAGGACCGTGAGAAAGGCCACCATGAGCCCGATGAAGAGCCCGACGAACGTCTGGATCGTCTCGACGGCCATCTTGAGCTTGAGCGTCGTCTCACGCTCGTAGTAGTCCGCCATCTGCTGGGCGCTCTTGCGGACGGCCCCGGTCTCGGCCCCGGTCCGGAAGCGCGACAGCGTCATCGGCGTGAACACGCCCGAGGCGTCCATCGCCCGCACGAGGTCGGCGCCCTGGCCCATCATCATCGGGATCGTGATGGTCTTGATCTGGTGCTCCATGTACGGGTTGCCGCACGCCTCGGCGGAGACCTTGATGACCTCCAGGTTCTCGCCCGAGCCCGAGTACAGGATCGCAAAGACGCGCGCGAAGACCTCGATGTTGA
>JANPJI010000414.1:0-6560 GCA_031425425.1 Rubricoccaceae bacterium | reverse complement strand
GGCCCGACCCGTCGCGCGGGGCGAAGACTTCGAGCGCGGACGCGTGCTGGGCGTAGAGGCCCGGCGGGATCCGGACCGTCTCGGCCCCGCGGCCCGTCGGCACGCGGCCGTTGCGGAGGCTCGGGTTGAGCGCGCGGATCGCCGCCTCCGAGACGTCGAGCGCGCGGGCGATGGCCCCGAGCGACGTCCCGCCGGCGACGGGCATCCGGTCGAAGGCGTACTCCGGTCCGGGGTCCGGCGTCGGGTCGAGCCCGTAGGCCGAGGGGTTCGAGACGACGAGGCTCGTCGCGATGAACATCGGGACGTAGGCCCGCGTCTCGCGTGGGATCGCGGACTCGATGTCCCAGAACGTGGCCCGGCGGCCGGTCCGCTCCTCGAACCGGGCGGCGGCCCGGGCGATGACGGCCGGGTTGCAGTTGTAGCCGGCGAGGGCGAGCTGCCAGTCGCCGAACCGGTCGTGGAGGTCGCGGAGGTGGCGGGCCGCGGCGCGCGTCGAGCGCTCGGGGTCGAGGCGGTCGTCGAGGTCGCGCGTGGCCTGGAGCCCGTAGGCCCCGCCCGTCGCGCGGATGAACTGCCACATCCCGGCGGCGGCCATGTGGCTCTGCGCGGCCGGGTTCAGCGCGCTCTCGACCATCGCGAGGTACTTCAGCTCGTCTGGCACGCCCTCCTCGGCGAGCACGCGCTCGACCATCGGGAAGTACGTCTCGGCCCGCGACAGCAGGCGCTCGACGTGGCTCGGCCGGCGCGTCAGAAACTGGACGTAGCGCTCGACCTGCGTGTTGACGTCCATCGGGATCGTCGTGGCGTACGTTGACCGGTCCGGGAGCGTGACGTGCTCCAGCAGCGGCACACCCATGTCGAAGCCGCGCTCGACGGCGTCGATGCCGGCCTCGCGGAAGGCGTACACGTCGCCGCGGTCGAGCGCGGGCTGGTCGTAGAAGCGCTCGTATTCGGTGAGCACGGCCGAGTAGGCCTCGCGGTAGCGCGCGTCGAACATCACGCCCGGCCGCTGGCCGAGCAGCTGCACGTCGGCGACGAGGTCGTCGAGAAGGCGCGCGGTGCGGGCGGGGTCGCCGTCGGCGGAGGCGTCGAGGAGGTGGGCCTGCCGCTCGTAGAGGCGGGCGAGGCGGCGCGCGAGCTGGTCGTCGGTCAGCGAGTCGGCCGGCACGAACCCGGGGAGGCGGCCGTCGGCGTCGGCACGGAGCGTGGCGGCGGGACGGGGGGCGACGACGGGGTCCGTGACGGCCGACTGGGCCAACGCGGGGAGCGAGACGAACAGCAGGGGTGCCGCAAGAGTAAAGCGAGCCATCAGGCGGGACGGGCTGGTGGTGGACAGTGCGCCGGCAGTCGAAGGAACAGTCGAGTGCGGCGGCGCGGTCGAGCGAGAAACATAACTCCGCCTGCCTGCCCCGAGGCAAGCGGAGGTTTCGCAGAGGCTGCAATCCTGGCCTAGACAGTGCAGGGGTCCACAAAAATGCCGCCCGCGTGACAAAATCGGGACACGTCCGGACACCGTGCGATCTTGCCTCGACCCCCGCCCCGCCATGCCGACGCCCCTGACCCCGAGTCGCAGCTCTCTGCTCGCGCTGTTCGTCCTCGGACTCTCTACGGCCGCCTTCGCCCAGCCGGTTCCGCCTTCACGGCCGCTCCTGTGGGTGGTCGAAGACGCCGACAGCCGGGTGTACCTGCTCGGGTCGATCCACGCCCTCCCGGCGGGGACGGACGTGCTTCCCGGCCCGGCGGCGGCCGCGTATGCGGCGGCCAGCGTGCTCGCCTTCGAGGTTGACCTCGACGACGCCGAGGGGGCTGCCGCAGGCGCGGCGGCGCGCGCGCGCGCCACGGACGGCGTCGCCCTCTCGAAGCGCCTCGGCCCGGCCGACGCTGCCCGTCTGGAGCAACGCCTCCAGCCGACTGGCCTGACGCTCGCGGCCGTCGAGGCCTTCGAGCCGTGGTTCGTCGCCCTTCTGATCTCGAACGCTCCCGGCGACGAGGCCCGGTTCTCGTTCCAGGCCGGCGTCGACGTCCAGCTCTTCGCCCGCGCCGGGGCGGACGGCAAAGAGCGCCTCGGTCTCGAAACGGCCGACGATCAGGTCGGTGCGTTCGACGGCCTCGCGGCCAAGGACCAGCTCAGCCTCCTCCGCGACGCGCTCGGGGCGACAGCAGGTGGGGACGATCTCGGAGTCCTCGTGGCGGCGTGGGAGGCCGGCGACGCCGACGCGATCGCGGCCGTCGTCGAGGAGGGCCTCCGGTCGGCTCCGGCGCTCCGTCAGCGCGTCTTCACGGACCGCAACGCCCGGTGGGTGCCGCAGGTCGAGGCGCTCCTCGGCCGGACCGGCGGCGACGGCCTGCCCGAAGATGTCCTGGTCGTCGTCGGGGTGGGCCACCTCGTCGGGCCGGACAGTGTCGTCGAGATGCTCCGCGCTCGCGGGCTGGCCGTGGAGCGCGTTGCAGAGTAGACATCTCGCCCGGTTCTGTCTGTCCGGGGAGCGCTGAGCAGAGAGGTGGGCACACCAGCGGCGTGCCCTTACAGCGGCAGGTTGCCGTGCTTGCGCCGCGGCATCGCCTGGACCTTGTTGCGAAGCATCCGCAGGGCGGCGATGAGCCGGGCGCGCGTCTCGGACGGGCGGATCACGTCGTCGATGTAGCCCCGCTCCGCGGCGACGTACGGGTTGGCGAAGCGCTCGCGGTACTCGTCCGTGAACGCGGCCTCCGTCGCCGCGGGGTCGTCGCTCGCGGCGATCTCGCGCTTGCGGAGGATCTCGACGGCCCCCTTGGCCCCCATGACGGCGATCTCGGCGGTCGGCCAGGCGAGGTTGAGGTCGGCCCGGATGTGCTTCGAGTTCATCACGTCGTACGCGCCTCCATACGCCTTGCGCGTGATGACGGTGATCTTGGGGACGGTCGCCTCGCAGAAGGCGTAGAGCAGCTTCGCGCCGTGGCGGATGATGCCGCGCCACTCCTGGTCCGTCCCCGGCAGGAACCCCGGGACGTCCTCGAAGACGACGAGCGGGATCCCGAAGGCGTCGCAGAAGCGGACGAACCGCGCGGCCTTGACGGACGCGTCGATGTCGAGTACGCCCGCGAGGACGGCGGGCTGGTTCGCCACGACGCCGACGCTCTGGCCTCCCAGACGCGCGAAGCCGACGACGATGTTGGCCGCGAAGTCCGGGTGGATCTCGAAAAAGCGCCCGTCGTCGACGACCCGCTTCACGACGTCGTGGATGTCGTACGGCGTGCTCGGGCTCTCGGGCACGATCGTGTCGAGCGCCGCATCGGCCCGCGCGTCGGGGTCGGCGGTGAGAACCGTCGGCGGCGGGTCCTCGCAGTTCTGGGGGAGGTACGAGAGCAGCTCGCGGATGCCGAGCAGGAGGGCGGCCTCGTTGGGGAAGGCGCGGTGGCAGACGCCGCTCTTCTGGGCGTGCGTGTCGGCTCCGCCGAGTTCCTCCTGCGTGACCTCCTCGTTGGTGACCGTCCGGACCACGTTGGGGCCGGTGACGAACATGTAGCTCGTTCCGCGCGCCATGAACGTGAAGTCCGTGATGGCTGGCGAGTACACGGCCCCGCCGGCGCACGGCCCGAGGACGGCCGAGATCTGCGGCACGACGCCCGAGGCCATCGTGTTCTGGAGGAAGATGTCGGCGTAGCCGCCGAGCGCCGCGACGCCCTCCTGGATGCGCGCCCCACCCGAGTCGTTGAGCCCGACGACCGGCGCGCCGTTCTCCATCGCGAGCTGCATCAGGCGGACGATCTTGCCGGCGTGGGCCAGCCCGAGGCTGCCGCCGAAGACGGTGAAGTCCTGCGAGAAGACGTACACGAGGCGCCCGCCGACGGCCCCCCAGCCGGTCACGACGCCGTCGCCGTAGGGCCGCTCGCGGTCGAGCCCGAAGGCGGTCTCCTGGTGGCGGACGAACGCGCCGGTCTCGACGAACGAGCCGGCGTCGAGGAGCACGTCGATCCGCTCGCGAGCGGTGAGCTTCCCCCTTGCGTGCTGGGCGTCGACGCGGGCCTGGCCGCCGCCGCGGCGCGCCTCGGCACGGCGGCGGTCGAGGTCCGCGGTGCGGTCGGGCAGGGCGTCGGCGGTCGGATCGGCAGGCATCTGGGCGGGCACGGAGAGGGCCTCGAAGCTACGCGTCGTCCCCGCGCTAGTCGTCGAAGAGGCCGTGGTCACGGACCCCGAAGCCCTCCTCGGCGAGGAGCAGGTATAGGTCCAGCGGCATCACGCAGAGGGCGGCCCGGCGGTCGTCCACACCGTCGGGGTCGGCGATAGGGACGGGCGCGTAGCGGCCGCCGACGAGTTCGATTTGCGTCCCGTAGAGCTGCGGGAGGCCGGCGTGCCCACGCGCCCGGTCGGTGAGCAGCGCGACGGCCTGGCCGTCGATCTCACCCCGGGCAGCGGCCTGCGTCACGTCGGGCAGCATCAGGGCCTGGAGGACGTGGTCAGGGCTGTGCTGGAGGATCAGGAAGGCGGCCTCAGCCCCGTCGCGCCCGACGCGCGCGGCCGTCGGCCAGCCGTGCGCGGCGACGACCTCGCGGAGCCGGGCGGTTCGGACCGTGTCGCCGGCCGCCATGCGGTGGAGGAGGGAGTCGGGTGGGGTCCCTGCACCCAGGGTGGCCGTAAACGCACGGTCGGCCTGGTCAGCGGCCCGCATCGCGATCAACTCGCGGCGGAGGTGCACATCGGCAGCGACGGTGTCGGCCGGCTGCGGGGCTCGGGTGCAGCGGGCGTCGTGCGCGTCGAGGCGCTCGCGCGGGGTGGTCTGCGCGCCGGCTGGCCGGGCCACGATCACGAGCACGAGCAGAAACAGACGGGTCATCGGGAGCGGCTGAAGCGGGCTTCGGCGGCATCGGTGAAGACGATGGCGGGCTCGGAGTAGATGTTGACGCGGTGCTTGCGGAAGACGTCGCGGGCGATGACCTCCGTGGCCGCGGTCCACGTCTCGGCGGCGGCGAGGTGCGCGAGCGTCTCGCGGTAGTCGGCCTCGGAGCCGGCAAACAGCTCGGCGACGAACCACGCGCGGCGGGTCGCGTCAGGGCTCGCGCCGAGCGCGCGGAGTTCGACCCGGTCGAGCCCCTCCGCGTCGTCGGTGCGGCCGGATACGCGGGACCCGCCGGGGCGCGCGGCGGTGAAGATCTCCGGCGCGGTCTTGTCCGGGATGGGTGGCGTCGGCGGCGCGATGGGCGGTGGTGGGATGTGCGGCTGGTCGTCCGACGTGCGGCTGTCGGACAGCGGCGCGGCGTAGGAGGCGGGCTCGTCGAACCACGCCGGAAGCGGCGGGAGCGCGTCGGCGGAGACGTCTGGCGTAGGCGCGCTCGGGAGCACCGGCTCGGCCGGCGGCTCGGCGGACCGTGGCGACACGGGCTCGACGCGCGTCTGCGCGGACGGGACGAACCGCATCCAGAGCGGCTCGGCCTCGTCCTGCTCGGTGGCGGCCTCCGGAGCCCGGTCGTCGGAGGCCTCGGGCACCGCGTCCGCGGAGAGCATGCGCCGCCAGAGCGGCTCGTCGTCCGGATCCTGGGGCTCCGGCGTGTCCTCGATCTCCTGCGCGTCCTCGATGCCGGCGGCCTCGTCGTCGGGCTCGGGCGCGTCGGGCGGCGTGCCGATCGGGGAGAGGGCGGGACCGGAGGAGAACCACGGCGGGCTCAGCAGGGGAGCCTCCACGGCGTCGCGCAGGGAGGGCGCGTCGGGCTGCTGGTCGTCGTCCGGCCCGGCGTCCGGCACGTCTGGCCGCCCGCTCAGCCACGCGACCAGGTCCGACTCGTCCCGGCTCGACGGCCACTCCGGACCCTCGTCCGGCCGTGCGTCCGGCACGTCGTCGCGGAGATCGAGCGCGCCGGGTGGGTCGGTGTCGGCCAGCACACGGACGACCGGCCCGGAGTCGGTCTGAGACTCGCCCGACTCCTCGGTGTCCACCGAGAACGGGGCGGGTTCGTCCGGTACGTCGCGGACGGGCGGCGGGACGTGCGGCTCGGCGGCGGCTGCGGGCGGCAGTGCTGCGGGGATCGCCGCAGACGGAAGGGCGGAGCCGAGGCGTGCCCGGAGCGCAGAGGCCGAGTAAGTGTCGGGTCCGGCGAGCGCGTCGGCGAGGCCGTCCTGGCCTTTCGTCTCGAAAAAGGGCACCAGAAGGGCCGTCGGAAGCGACCCGGCGGGCGTCCCGACCGGGCCGAGCAGCGTGACGAGCGGATCGAGCAGGTCGGCCCACTCGTCGGCCGAGAAGCCGGCGACCATGCGTCGGTCGATGCGCCGCAGGAGGCTCTCCAGCCCGGCGCGGTCGAAGCGGGCGAGGGCCTTGCGCTCGACGTAGCGCCCGGCGATCTCGGGGAGGTACGGGTACGGCGCGAACGCGCGCAGCCGGCGCAGAGCGAGCGCGGCGGGGATCTCCGCGCCCGCCTCGGCGTCGTCAAACGCGACGGCGGCGAGCGTCTCGGCAGGGCGGACGAGGTGCGACACGACGAGCCGGCACGCGTCGCCGAGGAAGGCCGGCC
Source organism: Rubricoccaceae bacterium (assembly GCA_031425425.1). Lineage (GTDB taxonomy): Bacteria > Bacteroidota > Rhodothermia > Rhodothermales > Rubricoccaceae > DASVSE01. Next base: position 77 of record JANPJI010000414.1, on the reverse strand, counting down.
AGGCGTCGGCGGGCACGCGGGCGGCCTCGCGGGCGGCGTCGCGCCACGTCCGGGCACCGTCGCGGGCGCGGTCCGCG
>JANPJI010000413.1:0-9205 GCA_031425425.1 Rubricoccaceae bacterium | reverse complement strand
GGCGCTCACGGGAGAGCCGGGCCGCCACTCCCGCGAACGCCTCGACGGCTGCTCCGACGAGCCCCTCGGCAGCGGGGACGGCCGCCCGCCGCTCTGCGAGGGCCTCGTCGACGACCCCCCGGAGCGCGTCGACGTCGTGGAGCAGGACGCCCGGGACGGCCCCGACCGACGGGACGACGTTGCGGGGGACCCCGAGGTCCACGATGGTCAACGGCCGGGAGGCCCGGTCCCCGAGGTCGTCGGGGCCGATCACGGTCCGGTCCGTCCCGGTGAACACGACGTCCGCGACGGCGAGCAGGTCTGGGAGCGCATCGGGCGCGTGGGTGGCGACGTCGCTCGGGCCGGTCCCGCGGCTCACGAGGTCAAGGCGAGCCGGCGCGGCGGCGCGGAGGTGCTTCAGGAGGAGCCGGCCGATCTCGCCGCCGCCGACGACGACGACGTGGCGGCCGGCCAGCCCGTGTGCCGCGACCGCCGCGAGCCGGACGGCGGCCGTCGCCGTGGAGGCGCCCCCCCGGCCCAGCGCCGTCTCGGCCCGGGCCAGCCGCGCCGTCGCGATGGCCGCTCGGAACGCCTCGCGGAGGAACGGGGTCAGCGTGCATGCCTCCGCGGCCGCAGTCTGGGCCTGCCGGACCTGCCCGAGCACCTCGGCCTCGCCCAACACGGCCGACTCGAGGCCGACCGCGACCCGGCAGAGGTGGCGGAACGCGTCGGCTCCGCGCTGGACCGTGAACGGGTAGGCGAGCGCGCTGTCGCCGGAGTCTTCGGGGCGGGCGCCGGGGCCCGCGCTCATCCATGCCCCGACGACCTCGGCGGCCCCGGGCGGGCCGTCGAGGTAGGCCTCGACTCGGAAGCATGTCGTCAGGGTCGCTAGCCCCCAACCACGCTCCCGCGCTGCGGCGTGCAGGCGGTCGCGACCGGCCCCGTCAAGTGCCCACCGCTCTCGGTCGTGCAGATGGGCGCCGTGGCCGTCCATTCCGATTCGGACGAGTGTACTCATGCGCCGGATCCCTCGTACACCTCCGCGATGGTGAGCTGGACCTCGTTCATGAACCCGTTCACCTTCCGGACGAGGGCGACCTGCTCGGAGGCCGATTGATCCCGGAAGTGCGGGTAGTAAGCGGTCGATTCCGTGAGGGCGTCTCGGAAGAACAGGGTGGCCCGGAGGGCCTCGGCCATGCCGAGCCCCCGGGACTGCATCTGCCGGGCGTACTGCTCAGCGAGCCGACGGACCTCGGCCCACCGCTCGGCCTCGTCGCCGCTCCCGGCGACGTGCTGGAGCAGCAGGCCCATCAGCCTGTGCCCGTTCTCGCGGTTCTGCGCCCGGTCGTCGTCGGTGAGGGCCTGGTTCCACGACGTCCCCGGGTTCGACCGGACCTCGTGGCGCGTGTGGACGACGGCGTGCTGGGCCCACGTCTGATCCGCGAGGTCGCCGACGGCCGGGAGCTCCGACGGGACCCGGCCAGGCTGACTCTCACGGCCGACCCGCTCTGCTGCCGACCGCGGGATGCGCCGGTGACCCCCCGGGGTCCGAACGACGGGGAGGCGACCGTCGTCCGTCCAGCGACGGATGGTCACGATGTGGACGCCTAATAGTTTAGCGGCGTCGCTCACGCTGAGCAGGTCGTCTGAGTCGCTCACTGTACATCTTTGGGGAGGTTCACAAAGGTAATCAGCCTCCTAATCTGACCCTGTGAAGACATTCAGGAGTCCACTTTGGAGCTCGCCAGCCTCCCAGGTTGGGCAACTGGCCCAGCTTGGCGGACGTTCGCATGGCATCCTCATCCGAGCAGGGTGCCGCTCGGACAGCCGGTCGCCTCCACTACCTGCCGTGACCTATAAAGGAGGAGCGGCGGGGATTCGACCGACCGCGCGCCTGACCAACAAGAGGTCGGAACCGCCGTGGTCTAGACCTTGAGGCTGTAAATGAACGGGTTGAGAAGGTAGGCCGTGGAAATCCTGTACCATTCCCCGCACCACCGGTACGACAAAGCCCCCTATCCTACTGCAGGACAAGGGGCTTTGTATCATCAGAGTGGGCTCTACTGGATTCGAACCAGTGACCTCGTCGATGTCAACGACGCGCTCTAACCAACTGAGCTAAGAGCCCGGACGAAGCGGCAGCAGGCCTGCGTCGCGGGGACCCGAACATACGGCCCGCCCCGAAGAGCAATCAAGGCACCGCTCCGCCGGACGTGTGAAGCCGGACGGAAGGTTTCGGCCACGCCGGGTCCGAACTCTCTTCCGGGGCCGGGGGCCTCCTACAGTCCCCAACGCGTTCAGCGCACGCGCGCACGTCGGGTTCGGTGACAATCGCCTCTCCCATTGGCCCCGCAGCCCTCTGCCGTGGGGCCGCGACCCGGCACGGCCGCTGTGGCACACGCTTTGAACAAGGCAGGGCAGCCCTCGTCCCCCATGCCAGGACTTTCCCACCCACTTCCCATCGGCGCGCCCCCCGCTACCCCCGTCGCCGACGCGGCCCTGCAGCGTGCGGCAGGGGCGGCCGTAGACGTCGCGGGGGCGTATGCAGACTCCCCGGTGGGGTTCTGGCCGCTCACGGGTGCCGCTGCCGCGCTTGTCGCTCCGCTCCGCGCCGACGGGCAGTGGGTCCTCGTCACATGCCGGACCTCCGGCGAACCCGCGCACGCGGCGCACCTCCACGAGCGGTCCCTGACCGCCGCGCAGCGCTTCTCGCTCTCGCTCTGGCGCGACGGCCTCGACGCCGTGTGGGTCCGGGACGGCCTCCCCGACGGCGACGCCTTCCGGGCAGCCGGCCTCCCGATCGGCCCGTCCGAGCCCGTCGGAATCGTCTGGGTATCCGGCACGTAGCCGACGGGGGTAGGTTCGTCCGCTCCGACCTCTTGCACCGTGACGCTCGCCCTCCACCATGCGCACACGTTCGACGTGTCGCCCACAGAGGCCGTCGCCGTGCAGCGGCACCTCGCGGAGCGTGTCCGCGAGACGCCCCTCGATGTTGCAGCCGTGCGGACGGTCGGCGGGCTGGACGTAAGCGTCCGCGAGGACCGCGTGCGCGCCGCGGCCGTCGTGATCGACGCCGCGACGCTGGTCGTCCTGGAGACCGCCATCTGGGAGGGCCCGGTCGCGTTCCCGTACGTGCCGGGCCTGCTGAGCTTCCGCGAGATTCCCGCGCTCCTCCCAGCACTCGAACAGCTCACGGCGCTCCCCGACGTCCTCATGCTCGACGGGTACGGCCGGGCGCACCCGCGGCGGTTCGGGCTCGCGTGCCACCTCGGCGTGCTCCTGGACCGGCCCGCCGTGGGCGTCGCCAAGTCCCTCTTCGTCGGGCGCTATGCGGAACTCGCCGAGGCGAAGGGCGCGACGGCACCGCTCGTCCACAGCGGCGAAAGGGTCGGCGAGGCCGTGCGAACGCGCGAGCGCGTGCTGCCGGTCTTCGTCTCGGTCGGCCACCGCTGCACGCTCGCCGACGCCGTCGCCCTGACGCTCCGCACGACGGGGCGCTTCAAGATCCCCGAGCCGACGCGCCTCGCGCACCACCTGAGTTACAGCGGCGCGCTGTGAGGCGAACGGGCAGCGGGGAACGCCGGGCGAGCCCGGACCTGCCATCGGGGGATGCCCTTCCGCCGATGCCCGTTCGCCGATCCCTGTTCCCCATCTTCCCGCATCATCTCTCCGCAAAGACGCCGGGGCCAGGGACACACCGTCGGCGCGCGAGCGTTACCGCGCGAACCACACAACCGAATGGACACGACACTCCCCACGGGCACCGAGAGCCCACGCGGCACGGGCGTCCCCGACGCCTTCGAGCACCCCCGCGGGCTCTTCTGCAACCGCACGCTCAACCTCCGCAACATCGAGGCGATCGGCTACGACATGGACTACACGCTCGTCCATTACCGCGTCGAGCTGTGGGAGGAGCGGGCGTACAGCTACGTCAAGGCCGGGCTCGCCGCGCAGGGGTGGCCCGTCGAGGACCTCGTGTTCGACCCCGACCTCGTCGTGCAGGGGCTCGTCGTGGACACCGAGCGCGGAAACGTCGTCAAAGCCAACCGCTTCGGGTACGTCAAGACCGCGTTCCACGGGACGCAGGCGATGCCCTACGCCGAGCAGCGCGAGACGTACCGGCAGACGCTCGTGGACCTCCACGACGCGCGCTGGCAGTTCCTCAACACGCTCTTTTCCATCTCGGAGGCCGGCATCTACCTCCAGCTCGTCGACCTCCTCGACGCCGGAAAGCTTCCCGCCGCGCTCGGCTACGACGACCTCTACGCGGCCGTCCGCAAGACGCTCGACGAGGCGCACCTCGAAGGGCTCCTCAAAGCCGACATCCTCGCCGACCCGGCCCGGTTCATCGAGCCCGACCCGGACATCCCGCTCACCCTGCTCGACCAGAAGAACGCCGGCAAGAAGATCCTGCTCATCACCAACTCCGAGTGGGAGTACGCTGCGCCGATCCTCCGCTTCGCCTTCGACCCGCACCTGCCGGGCGACATGACCTGGCGCGACCTCTTCGACGTCGCGATCGTTCACGCGCGCAAGCCGGCCTTCTTCTCGGAGCGCGCCCCGGCCTACGAGATCGTCTCGGAGGACGGCCAGGGCCGGGCCGTGCTCCGGACCCACACCGGCCCGCTCGGCGAGGGCCGTGCCTACGTCGGCGGCAACGCCGCGCTCGTCGAGGCCTCGCTCGGCCTCCGCGGGTCCGAGATCCTCTACGTCGGCGACCACGTCTACGCCGACGTCCGCGCCTCGAAGGACGTGCTGCGGTGGCGGACGGCCCTCATCCTGCGTCCACTGGAGGATGAGATCGCCGCGGCCGACGCCTTCCGCCCGCAGCAGGCACGCCTCACCGCCCTGATGGACGAAAAGGAGCGTCTTGAAGCCTACGCGTCCGCGCTGCGCCTCGAGCGGCAGCGCAACGTCGCCGGCTACGGCCCGCAGACGGACCGCCCCGCCGCCGCGCTCGAGGCGGACTTCCACGCGCTCCGCGCCCGCCTCGTCGACCTCGACGCCCGCATCGCGCCGCTCGCCCGCGCCTCGTCGCAGCTCGTCAATGCCCGCTGGGGGCCGCTCCTGCGCGCGGGAACGGACAAGAGCCACCTCGCCCGCCAGATCGAGGCCTCGGCGGACATCTACACGGCCCGGGTCTCGAACTTCCTCCACTACTCGCCCTTCGTGTACCTCCGCTCGGACCGTGGGTCGCTCCCGCACGACGAGGCGCACCCGCGCGACGCCGCCCTCGAAGCCGCCGCGGCGGACATGGGCTTCACGGACGGGCTCGCCGGATGAGCAGCCCGTTTGACGGCCTCCTTCCGGCCGAGACGGACTCGCCCGAGGCCACCCAGGCGCTCGGCCGGCGCCTCGCGGCGCACCTCCGCCCCGGCGACATCGTCGCGCTCGTCGGCGGGCTCGGGGCGGGAAAGACGCACCTCGCCAAAGGCGTCGCCGAAGGTCTCGGCATCGACCCGGCTGGGGTCACGTCGCCCACGTTCACGATCGTCCACGAGCACGACGGCCCCGAGGCGCTCCTGCTGCACCTCGATCTGTACCGCATCGAGACACCCGCCGAGGCGGCGCGCCTCGGGCTCGGCGAGCTGCTCTCCGGCGAGGCCGTCGCGCTCGTCGAGTGGCCCGAGAACGCGCACGGGCTGCTCCCGCCCGGCACGCTCTGGCTCCGCCTGACGCCGCTCGGCGGCGACCGCCGGCGGATCGACCTCGTCCGGACAGGCTGAGCGGCTGGCGCGGGCCCCGCACGCGGTGTTCCTGCGAGTGCATCTTGCACTCCCGCTCCGATTCTGCCTGCCGTGTCCGCTGCCCTCGACCGCCTGCTCGCCCTCCCCCGCTTCGCCGATGCGGGTGCCGCGGCGTACCGGCCGGGCCTGGACCGGATGCGCGCGCTCCTCACCGGGATGGACCACCCCGAACGCGCCTTCCGGAGTGTCCACGTGGCCGGGACGAATGGGAAGGGCTCGACGGCCTCGCTCGCTGCCTCCGTCGCCCAGGCGGCCGGGCTCCGCGTGGGTCTCCACACCTCTCCGCACCTGCTCCGCGTCGAGGAGCGGATGCGCCTCGACGGCGTGCCCGCGCCCGGCGCGTGGCTCGAATCGGCCGTCGAGCGCCACGCGGACCTGTTCGGGCGCGTCGGGCCGAGCTTCTTCGAGGCGACGACCGCCCTCGCGTTCCTGTACTTCGCCGAGGCGCGCGTGGACCTCGCCGTGGTCGAGGTCGGCCTCGGCGGGCGCCTCGACGCGACGAACGTCCTCACGCCCGTCGTGTGCGCCGTGACGTCGGTCGGGCTGGACCACACGGACCTTCTCGGGTCGACGCTCACCGCGATCGCGACCGAGAAGGCCGGCATCGCCAAACCGGGCGTCCCGCTGGTCCACGCCGTCGAAGACGCGGGCGCGCGGTCGGCCATCGAGGCGACGGCGCGCGCGGCGGGCGCTTCGGCCGAGGCGGTGCGCGAGACGTGCCACGTCGGGGTCTCGCGCGACGTCCCGCTCGCGCTCGACCTCGCGACGCCGCAGGCCGACTACGGGCGCGTCGCGGTGGGCCTGCCGGGCGCGCACCAGGCGTGGAACGTCGCCCTCGCCGTCCGGGCGGTCGAAACCGCCGTGCCCGGCCTGACGCCCGCGGCGGTCCGCACGGGCCTCGCGGAGGTCGCGGTCCGAAGCGGCTTGCGCGGGCGCGGCGAGGAGGCGGCTCCGGGCATGGTCCTCGACGTGGCCCACAACGACGACGGCTGGCGCGTGGCCCTCGCAGCGGCGCGGCCGGAGCCGCCGGGGCGGCTGTTCGCGCTCGTCGGCGTGATGGCGGACAAGGACGCTGCGGCGCTCGCGCGGCGGCTCGCTGCGGCCGGGGCCACAGCCCTGCCGGTGGGGCTCCCCGGCGACCGCGCGCTCGGCCAGAGCGCCCTCGCGGCCGTCCTCCGCGCCGCCGGTGTGCCGACAGTCGACGTGACCGACGCGGCCGCGGCCCTCGCCTTTTTCGAGGCGGAGAGGGCCTCCGGGGACCGCTTTCTCGCGACCGGATCACACGCGACCGTCGCTGCGGCGCTTGTCGCGCTCGCCCTCCGAGCCGATACCTGCCGGCGAGCCGAATGACCGAGTGCGCGGCCGCGCCCGCATGTCTAGCTTTTCCGCGTCGTGCGCCTGCCCTTCTGCACGGCCGATCCACTCTTTCGAGGCCCCTCTCCCCGAGGCACGGTCTCGTCCCGCCCGGCCATGGCCGGCGCCTCTCTCCATGACCATCACTGCGCTCGAGCAGATGTCCGACGCCGAGCTTCTCGCCGCGGCGCGCGCCCTCGGGCTCGACCCTGCGGCGGCCCTCGGCCGCCGCGACCTCATCTACGAGATCCTCGAAGCGCAGGCGGCGGCTCGTGCCGACACGAGCGACCGCGCCGACCGCCGACGCCCTCCGCGCCCGCGCCGTGCCATCGCCGACTCGTGGCCGGAGTACATGCAGAGCTACGACCCGACGCGCGTGACCCTCGAAGGGCTCATCCGCAAGGTCGGCGTGCTCGAGCTGCTCCCCGACGGCTACGGCTTCCTCCGCTCGGCCGAGTACAGCTACCTCTCGTCCGCCGACGACATCTACGTCTCGCCGAGCCAGATCAAGCGCTTCAGCCTGCGCCTCGGCGACACCGTCGACGGCCAGATCCGGCCGCCCAAGGAGGGCGAGCGCTTCTTCGCCCTTCTGCGCGTCAACACCATCAACGGACGCACGCCCGACCTCTTCACCGAGCGGACCGGCTACGACTTCCTCACGCCGGCGTACCCGGGCGAGCAGCTCCGCCTCGAAACGACCTCCGGTGGCCGGGCCGGGCCGGACGCCGTCGCGGCGCGGCTCGTCGACCTCGTGGCCCCGATCGGGAAGGGACAGCGCGGGCTCATCGTCGCCCCGCCACGCGCGGGCCGGACGACGCTCATCGAGCAGATCGCCCGCGCCCTGACCACCAACTACCCCGCCGCGACGCTCATCGTGCTCCTCGTCGACGAGCGCCCCGAGGACGTGATCGCCATCGAGCGCGCCCTCCCCGGCGCGGAGGTCGTCGCGACGACGTTCGACGAGCCGCCCGAGCGGCAGGTCCACGTCGCCGACCTCGTCCTGGAGAAGGCCAAGCGGCTCGTCGAGGCCGGGCAGGACGTGGTCGTGCTGCTGGACTCGATCACGCGTCTCGCGCGGGCGCACAACGGCCTGACGCCGTCTGGCGGGGCCGAGGCACGGGCACCGGGCGGGCTCGACGCCGCCGCCGTCCGCGGCCCGAAGCGCCTCTTCGGGGCCGCCCGCGCCGTCGAGGAGGGCGGCAGCCTCACGCTCATCGGCACCATCCTCGTCGAGACCGGCAGCGCCATCGACAGCGCCGTCTTCGAGGAGTTCGCCGGGACGGGCAACCTGGAGATCCGGCTCCGCCGCGACCTCGCTGCGGCAGGCCTCTTCCCGGCCATCGACGTCGCGGCGAGCGAGACGCGCCGCGAGGAGATGCTCGTCCCGCCCGAGCGCCTCGCCGCCGTCCGCGCCCTCCGCACGTCGGTCGCCAGCCTCGCCCCCGCCGAGGCGCTCGCCGCCCTCCTGGCGCGGATCCGGGAAACCGACAGCAACGACGAGCTGCTGGGGAATGTGGGATAGGGGATACGCCATGAGCAGAGAGCGCCCATCCCCTATCCCGCATCCCCCATTCCCATGATTGAAACGGTCCTGCTCGACATGGACGGCGTGCTCGTCGACGTCCGCGGCTCCTACGAGCGCGCCACCAACGAGACCGTCGCGGCCCTCGCCGGGGCACCGCCGCCGCCGGGGCGCGTGCAGGCGCTCAAGGACGGCGGCGGGTTCAACAACGACTGGACCCTCTCGCACGCGCTCATCCGCGAGGCCGGGGCGGATGTGCCGTACGAGACGGTCGTCGAGACCTTCCAGTCCCTCTACCGCGGGGACGACTTCGACGGGTTCATCGCTACTGAGCCGGCCCTGATCCGCACCGAGACGCTGGCCGACCTCGCCGCGCACGTGCGCCTCGCGCTCGTCACGGGCCGCCCCGAGGCCGACGCCGAGTGGACGCTCCGGCGGTTCGGGTGGGACGCGTATATCTCGGTCGTCGTGGGGATGGACGTGCAGGCGGGCCGCGAGAAGCCGCACCCGTTCGGCGTCCTGCACGCGCTCGAGCGCCTCGGCGCACGCCCCGAGACGGCCCTCCTCGCCGGTGACACCGTGGACGACGTCCGCGCGGCCGTCG
>JANPJI010000412.1:0-4531 GCA_031425425.1 Rubricoccaceae bacterium | reverse complement strand
TCGCGGCCGTCCCGGCCGGAGCGCAGGCCGGTCGCTACACCGTCGACGGCACGAACCCGGTCGGGTCGGGCGGCTACGGTGGGAGCCTCACCGTCTCGCCGCAGGGCGAGGCCTTCCGGGTCGTGTGGGAGACCGGCGGCGCGCCCGTCGTCGGGATCGGCGTCCGCCAGGGCGACGTCTTCGCGACGGCCTACGGCGGCGAGTGCGGCGTGGTCGCGTACACGCCGGCCGACGGCGGCTACGAGTCGGTCTGGGCCACGATGGGCGGGACCGCGCTCGGGACCGAGCGCGCCGAGGAGGCCGGCACCGAGGGGGCCTACCGCGTCGCCGGCACCAACCCCACCAGCGCCGGCGTGTACACGGGCACGCTCGCGATGCGGGCGGACGGGACTGCGAGGGCTGTCCGGTGGGACGTCGGCGGGAGCGTGTACGAGGGCATCGGGCTCGCCGTGTCGGGCGTGCTCGGCGTCGCGTATGGGGCCGAGACGTGTAGCGTCGCCGTGTACGACGTCCTCCCCGACGGCACCCTCGGCGGCGTCTGGACGACCCCAGGTGCAGGCGGCGTCGGCACCGAGACGGCGACGCCGGACTGACAGGTGGTCGGCGAGTAGAGGGCCGGTTGGCCGTTCGGGGTCCGGGCCGTACCCTGACGTCCACGGAGCGCTCCCGCGCTGCGGCCCCGCCCGTTCCCCCACGCCCCAGCCGAAATGAGCACGCGCCTCCTCGTCCTCCTCGTCGCGCTCTGCTCCTCGGCGGTGCAGGCACAGACGGTCGCCATCCGGGCCGGCCGGCTCGTCGACCCTGAGGCGGGCACAGCCCTCGCGGATCAGGTCATCCTCGTCGAGAACGGGCGCGTGACGGCCATCGGGCCGGACCTCGACGTCCCGCAGGGTGCCGAGGTCGTCGACCTCTCGCGCTCGACCGTGATGCCGGGCCTGTTCGACGCGCACACGCACCTGTGCATGAGCGTCCGGATGGACCGCGACCGCGGCAACTACTACTGGACGACGCTCAACGACCCCGTCGCCGCGCGCGCCATCGACGGCGTCGTCAACGCGCGGACGATGCTGGAGGCCGGCTTCACGACCGTCCGCGACGTCGGCAACGAGGGCAACCACGCGTGCTCGGCGCTCCGCCGCGCCATCGAGCGGGGGCTCGTCCCCGGGCCGACGCTCATCAACGCCGGGCGCATCATCGCCCCGTTCGGCGGGCAGTTCACGCTCCAGCCCGACGAGCCGGACCTCGCCGAGCCCGAGTACGCCTTCGCCGACACGCGCGACGAGATGGTCCACGCCATCCGCGAGAACGCCCACTTCGGGGCCCGCGTGATCAAGGTCGTCGTCGACGATCAGCGCTACATCTACTCGGTCGACGACCTCCGCTTCATGCGCGACGAGGCGGCGCGGGCCGGGCTGCGGCTCGCCGCCCACGTGTACACCACGGCCGGCGCGCACAACGCGGCTGAGGCCGGCGTCGCGTCGATGGAGCACCTCAACGGGATCTCGGACGAGGACCTCCTGCTGGCCCGCCAGAACGGCGTCGTCGCCGTGTTCACCCCGTTCCCGGAGTGGGTCCTCGCCCAGTTTCGCACGCCGGAACGCGCCGTCACCGAGTACCGCGCCGAGATCGACCGGTTGGCCGCGGGGTACCGGCTCGGCGTGCCCATCGCGTTCGGGACCGACGCCATCCACACGCTCCCGGACCACACGCGCGGCTCGCTCGCGATGACGTGGATCGACAGCTACGTCGAGGCCGGCTTCACCAACGCCGACCTGCTCCGCTCGATGACGACGGTCGCGGCGCGGCTGCTGGGCGTCGAGGCCGTCCGCGGCGCGCTGCGCCCCGGCATGGCGGCGGACCTCATCGCGACGCCCCTGAACCCGCTCGACGACATCCAGACGCTGCGGGCGGTCCACTTCGTGATGAAGGACGGCCGCGTCTTCCGCAACGATGTAGCCCGCCGCTGAGCGCGGCCCTGAGCCGTCCTCTGCCCGGCCCGCGGAACAGCGCGTCGACTCTGACCTCGGCGCGCGCCGAGCAGACGCGCTAGCTTCGCGGCGTTCGCCTCACCCCGGCCTCATGGACCGCCGCACGTTTCTCCAGCAGACCGCCCTGCTCACGGCCGGCGTCGCCGTCGTGGGCGCGGCGCCCGGCCTCCTCGCGCCCCGGCCGCGGCGCTTCGGAACGGCCGCGACGCGCGAACTGGCCGCCCGCGCGCTCGACGCCGCCCGCCAGGCCGGAGCGGACTACGCCGACGTTCGCATCAACCGCAACCGCACGCAGTCCGTCGGCACGCGCGAGCGGCGGATCACCGGCTTCACCGACACCGATACGTACGGGTTCGGCGTCCGCGTGCTCGTCGGCGGGACGTGGGGGTTCGCGGCGAGCCGCGAGGTGAGCGAGGCCGAGGTCGTGCGGGTGGCGCAGCAGGCCGTCGCGCAGGCGCGGGCGAACCGCGCGGCGCAGGGCCGGCCCGTCGAACTCGCGCCCACCGAGCGCGTCGACGCCGTCTGGAGCAGCCCCATCGAGACGGACCCGTTCGACGTCCCCGTCGAGGACAAGGTGGCGCTGCTGCTCGCGGCCAACGAGGCCGCGCTCGGTGTCGCGGGTGCCCGGTTTGTCACGTCGAGCATGGCCTTCGTCCGCGAGGAGAAGCTGTTCGCCTCGACCGAGGGGACGGTCACGGACCAGACGGTCTACCGCTCGTACCCGCAGATGTCCGTGACGGCCGTCTCGGCCGACGGCGCGGACTTCCAGTCGCGGGCGTCGACCGACGTCGCGCCGCGCGGGCTCGGCTACGAGCACGTCCTGGGCGCCCGGCTCGTCGAGACGGCCCCGCGGTGGGCCGAGGAGGCCGTCCAGAAGCTTTCGGCACGGGCCGTCGAGCCCGGCCCGACCGACCTCGTCCTCCTCCCGAGCCACCTCTGGCTGACGATCCACGAGTCCATCGCGCACCCCACCGAGCTCGACCGGATCCTCGGGTTCGAGGCCAACTACGCCGGGACGAGCTTCATCTCGCCGCCCGAGGACTTCCTGGGCCGCTTCCGCTATGGGCCGGCCATGATGAACGTCCAGGCCGAGCGCTCCAGCCTCGGCGGGCTCTCCAGCGTTGGCTACGACGATGAGGGCGTCCGCCCCGACGACTTCCTGCTCGTCCGCGACGGCGTCCTCGACGACCTCCAGACGACGCGCGAGCAGGCCCCGCTCCTCGCCGACTGGTACCGCGCCCAGGGCCGGCCCGTCCGCAGCCACGGGTCGAGCTACGCCCAGTCGTGGGCCGACGTCCAGTTCCAGCGGATGCCGAACGTGAACCTGCTCCCCGACGCCGACCGCGACACCACGCTGGACGAGCTCATCAGCGGCGTCGAGCGCGGGATCCTCATCGACGGCGACGGCTCGTTCTCGATCGACCAGCAGCGCTACAACGCCCAGTTCGGCGGGCAGGTCTTCTGGGAGATCCGCGACGGCCAGCGCGGGGCGATGCTCAAGGACGTGGCCTACCAGATCCGGACGCCCGAGTTCTGGAACAGCCTCGACGGGCTCGGCGGGCCGGGCACGTACGGCATCGGCGGGACCTTCACCGACGGCAAGGGCCAGCCGTCGCAGTCCAATGCCGTCTCGCACGGGTGCCCCGCGGCCCGCTTCCGCGGCGTCACCGTCCTCAACACCGCCCGGAGAACCTGATATGGCAACCGTCGACGGCCTCTCGCGCGAGGAAGCGCAGCAACTCACCACCCGCGTGCTCGCCCTTTCGTCGGCCGACGAGGCGCGCGTGAACGTCCGCAGCGGGCGGCGCGGCAACACCCGCTGGGCCGGCAACGGCGTCTCGACGGGTGCCGACGTCGCCGACGCGCAGCTCGTCGTGACGAGCGCGTTCGGCACGCGCGTCGCCTCGGCGACGACGAACCGGTTCGACGAGGCGGGCCTGCGGCAGGCCGTCGAGACGAGCGAGCGGCTGGCGCGGCTCGTCCCGGAGAACCCCGAGTACGTCGGCGAGCTCGGCCCGCAGACGTTCCCCGAGCCGCAGGCCTTTTTCGCCTCGACGGCCGGGCTCGACCCCGAGGCGCGGGCCGAGGCCGTCGCCGAGGTCTCCCGCCGGGCGAGTGCGCGGGGCCTCGTCTCGACGGGCTTCCTCCCGTTCGAGGCCGGCCAGCGCGCCGTCGCGACCTCGCGCGGCCTCTTCGCCTACGACCGGACGCCCGGGGCCGTCCTCACGACGACCGTCCGCACGCCCGTGGGCGACGGCTCGGGCTGGGCCGGGGCCGCCGCCAACGACTGGACCGACATCGACCCGGCCGCCCTCGCCGAGCGGGCCATCGAGAAGGCCGAGCGCTCGCGCGGAGCCGAGGCCGTCGAGCCCGGCCGGTGGACCGTCGTCCTGGAGCCGCAGGCCGTCGGCTCGATGCTCGGGCTCCTGGTGGGCGCGCTCGGCGCGCGGCAGGCCGACGAGGGCCGCTCGTTCTTCTCGCGCTCGGGCGGCGGCACGCGCCTCGGCGAGCGGTTCGTCGACGAGCGCGTGCGGATCACCTCG
>JANPJI010000411.1:0-2963 GCA_031425425.1 Rubricoccaceae bacterium | reverse complement strand
GCCCCGGCACACGGCCGGGCAGCGTCAGGTCCAGCGTCGTCGCACCCGCCGAGGGCCCGGCGGCTGTCGCAGTCTCCGCGAGGCGGGCCTCGGCGGCGGCCTTGAGCGCGTTCAGGCGCTCGCCGAGGGCGCGGCGCGCCTCGGGCGGAGCCGCACCCATCCGGCCGAAGAGGCCCGTGACCACGCCAGCCTTACGTCCGAGGTAGTAGACGCGGAATGCTTCGGCCGCGTCGGCCGAACTCACGTCCGCCGCCTCGATCTCGGCGAGGATCTCCCGAAGCGTGTCATCGATGGTGCGTCCTTCAGACATGGGCGGGCGGGGCGGAGCGGAATCGGCGTTTCAGACCAGTCTCGTACCAAAAACTCCCGCCCGACGCGGGGCCGGGCGGGAGCGAGGTCGAGGTCGGCCGCGAACGTCTGGAGCGGGGGCTCCTAGTTCGTGGCGAACTCGACGACAGCCGTAAAGGCCGCCTTGTCGTGCACGGCGAGGTCCGCGAGAACCTTGCGGTTCAGCGGCACGCCGGCCTTCGAGAGCGTACTGATCAGGCGCGAGTACGTCGTTCCGTTCATCCGGGCCGCCGCGTTGATGCGGGCGATCCAGAGACGGCGGAACTGGCGCTTCCGGTTGCGGCGGTCGCGGTAGGCGTACTGAAGCCCCTTCTCAATAGAGTGCTTGGCAACGGTCAGGACGTTGCTCCGGCGACCCCAGTAGCCTTTCGCCTGCTTCAACAGCTTGCGGCGACGGCGACGGGAGGCCACGAGATTGCGTGCGCGTGGCATCTTTTCTCCGTGAGTGGTTCAGGCGCGGGGCCTGAGGGGATGGAAACGGGCCGAGGCCCGACGAGAGACGGGTCCTGCTGCCGGCGGGGCCGGAGCGGGACGGAAGGGCGGAGCCTTTAGGCGACGATGAGGCGCTTGATGCGCGCCTCGTCGACCTTCGAGACCAGGGTCGTCTCGCGCAAGTTGCGCTTGCGCTTCTGCGACTTCTTGGTCAGGATGTGGCTCGCGAACGCCTTCTTCCGCTTGACGCGGCCCGTCCCGGTCAGCGAGAACCGCTTTTTGGCTCCGCTGTTGGTCTTCATCTTGGGCATCTGACGGTCGGGATAGGTGACCGGCCCGGCGGGGTGCCGGGGGCGGACAACAAGCCGCCCGGCGCAGACGTGCACCGGGCGGACAGTCGAACCGGGAAGCTAGGTCCGCCGCGCGCCGCGCGTCGGCAGGCGCGCAGTCTTCGCACCGCTTTCAGCGACGCGGCGGGTGTGCTACTCGGCGTCGGGCACGCCCACGGCCGGCGTCTCAACGTCGGCCATGGGCTCCGGCGGCGAGGCGGGCGGTGCCTCGCGGGCGACCACGGGCGCGCCGTCGGGCTGCGGGTCGCGCTTGAGCGGGACCGGCTTCTTCTTCTCGGGCGTGAGCATGATCGTCATGCGCCGGCCCTCCATGAGCGCCTGCTGGTCCACCTTCGAGAGGTCCGCGAGGTCCTCGATGAAGCGGTCCAGGACGGCCTTGCCGCGGTCCTTGTAGATGATGTCGCGGCCGCGGAACTGCACCCACGCCTTGACCTTGTGGCCCTGCTCCAGGAAGTCCCGGGCGTGCCGCATCTTGAAGCCGTAGTCGTGGTCGTCGGTCTCGGGGCGGAAGCGGACCTCCTTGAGCTCGCTCTGCTGAGACTGCTTCTTGCGCTGCTCCTTGGCCTTCTTCTGGGACTCGTACCGGAACTTGCCGTAGTCCATGATCTTGACCACGGGCGGATCGGCGGTCTCGGAGATCTCGACGAGGTCGAGCTCGCGGGCACGGGCCATCTCGAGGGCGGCCTCGGACGACATCACGCCGAGCTGGCCCTCGGCGTCCGAGATGACGCGGACCTGGGGCGTGTCGAGGATGTCCTCGTTCATGCGAGCCTCCGGCTCGCGGCGGACCTGCTGTTGCGGCCGGCTGGAACGTCGTCTGGCTATGGGGAAACCTCTAGGCTGGGACTGGGAACGGGCGCTCCGCGGACAAACGCGCGGAGCGGCGGGGGCAGAGTACCGCCCGACCGGCCCGCGGGTTCGGGGCGATTGCGGGAAAACGTGACATTTCGGGACGCCCGCCGCCTCGCGCACGCTCCTGGCGCGGCGCGCCCTAGCTTGCCGGTCCGCGACACCCGCCCCGATGGACTTCACGACGCTCGACCTCCGCATCGGCACCCTCACCGCGGCCGTCGTCGCCGGGGACTCGGTGACGCTCACCATCTCCCTCGGTACGGTCACGGTCGAGGCCGAGTCGCGCATCAACGAGACGTACGACGCCGAGGCGCTCGTCGGGCGGCAGGTCGTCGTGGTGACGAACGCGCGCGGCGGGCCGGTCGTGCTGGCCGGCGTCAGCCCCATCGACGGGGCCGTCCTCATCCAGCCCGAGCGCCCCGTCGCCGACGGGACGCGCGTCGTGTAGGTCGCCGCGGTTCGGCGCGGCCTTTCTGTTCCTCCAACCGCTCCCGCCATGTCTCTGCTCGCTCGCATCACCGGCCTCTCCGTTCTCGCCTTCGCGGCCGTCCCGGCCGGAGCGCAGGCCGGTCGCTACACCGTCGACGGCACGAACCCGGTCGGGTCGGGCGGCTACGGCGGGAGCCTCACCGTCTCGCCGCAGGGCGAGGCCTTCCGGGTCGTGTGGGAGACCGGCGGCGAGCCCGTCGTCGGGATCGGCGTCCGCCAGGGCGACGTCTTCGCGACCGCCTACGGAGGCAACTGCGGCGTGGTCGCGTACATGCCGGTCGACGGCGGCTACGAGGCGGTCTGGGCGACCATGGGTGGGACTGCGCTCGGGTCCGAGCGCGCCGAGGAGGCCGGGCCCGAAGGCACCTACCGCGTCGCCGGCACCAACCCCGGCAGCGACGGCGTGTACACGGGCACGCTCGCGATGCGGGCCGACGGGAACGCGACGGCCGTCCGGTGGGACGTCGGCGGGAGCGTGTACGAGGGCATCGG
>JANPJI010000410.1:0-4661 GCA_031425425.1 Rubricoccaceae bacterium | reverse complement strand
ACGAGCGCCCCGTCGGCGACGGTGTCGAGGCCCAGGCCGAACGCGTCGCGGCGCGCATGGCCGGCGCAGACGAGCGACCGGACGAGCGGCGTGTCGACAGCCGGGCGGGCTCCCGTGCAAGCCACGACGGAGCCGACGCGGAGTGTCGTTTCCTCTCCTCCGCGGGCGAGGAGCGTCACGCGCGCGCCCCCAGCGTCCGCCTCCGCTCTGACGACCCGCCCAGCCCGGACGTGGAGCCGCCCCGAGGCGCGAAGTCCATCCACGACGTCGCCGACCTCGGGGGCGGTCCGGTGGCGATGCACGTCCCAGTACGGCCGGAGGTGACGCAGGAACGAGCGCCGGTCGGCGACCGAGAACGCCTGCCAGCGGGCGGCGGTGTCCGGCCGGAGCGCGTCGACGGCGGCGCGCCAGTCGCCGGTCCGGTCCGCCTCGTCGCGGAGGGCGCGGAGCAGGTCCGTCGGTGTAGCGGCTTCGGGGGCCGACGCCTCGGCGTGGGGCGCGCCGGGCCGGGCGTGCCCGCGGGGCACGAGCCCGCGCCGCGAGACGGCCGTCATCGAGGCGACGCCGCGGTTGGCGAGGGTGACGGCGACGTCGACCATCGTCAGCCCGGTGCCGACGAGCAGCACGTCCGCGCCGGGGCGCACGGCGTCCAGCGCGCCGGCGTGCCACGGGTCCGCGACGAGCACGTCGGGCGGGAGCCCGGCGAGGGCGGCGAGCGGGACGAGCGAGCCGTGCCCGACCGCGAGCACGACGCGGTCCGCCCGGACATCAGGCAGCCCGTCGACGTGGACGGTCGCCGCGTCGCCGCGGACGTCGATGCCCGTCGCCGTGCCGCGGACGAGCGTGAGCCGTCCCCGCTCCAGCTCGGCGCGGGCGGCGAGCGTCTCGGCGAGGTAGCGGCCGTAGAGCGCGCGCGGCGCGAACGTGCCCGCGTGGGCGTCGGGGAGCGGGCCGGCCAGGAGCCAGTCGAGGAAGTGGTCCGGGGCGTCGCCGAAGGCGCTCATCTTGCCCGCCGGCACGTTGAGACGGTGCGCCGGGTCCGAGGTCGAATACGCGACGCCCCGGCCGACGTCGGCGTTCGGCTCGATCAGGAGGACGCGGAACGGAGTGGCCTCGATCAGGTGGAGCGCGGCGAGCGTACCGCTGGCCCCGCCCCCGATGAGGGCGATCGTCGGGACGGTCGAGTCGGTCACGGGCGAGGGGCGGAGAAGCGGACTGCACGGTACGGCCGGACCGGCGTTGCCGCGCGCCGCGGCGAGTCCGGTTTGAGACGCGGGCTGAATCACCTGCCCGGCCGGGAATGGTTTCGGAACAACGAAACGGATTGATGAACGGCCGCGTGACAGGCCGCGGCGTTTGCAGTCTCTCCGTCTCTCTCCCCCTCGTTCCGATGCGTCTGCTCCTCGTTCTCGTCCTCGCGGCCGCCGCGTTCCCCGCCACCGCCCAGACCCGCCTCGTCCCGTCGCCGGGAGCGCTCGCCGTGACCGGCGGCACGTCGGGCGAGGCGATGCACGTGACGACGGTCGCGGCGAGCCCCTCGCGGGCGGGGCGCCTGTCGCGGCGCTACCGCGGCGTCGCGGTCAACCGGAGCCCGCGGACGGCGGCGCAGAGTGGCCGCAGCGGCGCGCTCGCGGGCGTCGCGATGCCGGCCCTGCGCGCGCCCGAGGGCGACTTCGTGCGCCGCGGCGGCTCGTCGTTCCGCGTCGTCGGCGGGCGGTTAGTCTGCGTGCGGCCGGCGGGAGGACTGCGAGGGCGTCGAGGACGATGCCCGGCGTGAGCACCTCGGGCAGCAGCGTCGGCTCGGCACCGCCGCCGGCGTAGAGCACGTACATCGGGACGCCCGAGCGCCCGAACCGCGCCAGCAGCGCCGTGATGGCCGGGTCGCGGGTCGTCCAGTCGGCCTCAATGCGGACCACGCCGGCGCGCTCGAATGCGGCCTCGACGGCGGCTGTGTGGAGCGTCGTCCGGGCGTTGACCTGGCACGAGAGGCACCACGCCGCCGTCGCGTCGACGAAGACGGGCGTGCCGGCGGCGACGAGCGCCTCGACGCGGGCCGCGTCGTACGGCTCCCAGCCGTCCGACGCCGAACCGGGTTCGGTCCGCTGTGCCCGCGCCCCCATCGCCACCAGCACGGCCGCGGCGACGAGAACGGCTCCGGCGAATACGCGCGGGATCAGTCGGGTCCGGCCGGTGCCCCACCCCGTCGGCCAGCGCCCGACGAGCCACGCCGCGAACCCGACGAGGACGAGTCCGAGCAGCAGCGCCGCAGCGCCGTCGACGCCGGTCTGCCGGCCGAAGACCCACACGAGCCAGACGGCCGTCGCGAGGAGCGGGAACGCGAGGGCCTGGCGCGTCGCCTCCATCCACGGCCCGGGCCGCGGGAGGCGCGCCGCGAGGCGCGGCGCGAACGCGAGCGCCACGAACGGAACCGCCATCCCGACCCCCAGGGCGGTGAACACGGCGAGCGCGAGGGCCGCCGGCTGCGCGAGGGCGTAGCCCAGCGCGGCGCCCATGAACGGAGCCGTGCAGGGCGTCGCGACGACCGTGGCGAGCACGCCGGAGCCGAATGCGCCCCGGACGCCGGTCCCGCGGTCGAGCTGCCCGCCCGCCGAGGCGAGGCGCCCGCCGACCTCGAACACGCCGAGCAGGTTGAGCGCCAGCCCGGTCATGAAGGCCGCGAGAGCCGCGACGACGCCCGGGCTCTGCAGCTGGAAGCCCCACCCCAGCGTCGCACCGCCGGCGCGGAGGGCGAGCAGAAGCCCGGCGAGGGCCCAGAACGACACCACGACGCCGACTCCGTACGCCAGTCCAGCTCGCCGCCGCTCGCTCGCCCCGGCATCGCGGCCGCCTGCGAGGCTGAGCAGCTTGAGGCTCAGCACGGGGAAGACGCACGGCATCAGGTTCAGGAGGAGCCCGCCGAGGAACGCGAGCCCGAGTGCGCCCCACAGCCCGCCGCGGGCCGCCACCTGCGCGCTCGCCACAGCCGCCTCGATCCAGACCGCCGGCGCGCCCGGCGCGACGAGGACGCCGCCGAGGCGCGCGGGCACGTCGCCCGCACCGGCGAGAACGACCGTCCACCCGCCGCCGTCTCGCACGAACGTCTGCGCCGCGGCGTGGCGGACGACGCCCGCCGTGTCGGCGAAGAACTGCGCGGCGCGCCAGTCGCCGGGCCAGCCTGCAGGAGGCGTCAGCCGGAGCGAGATCGTGGAGTCCGCGGCGGCGGCCGCGGCGGTCCACCCGGTCGCCGCGACCGGCAGGGCTGCGAGCGAGGCGTCCAGCGCCCCGGTCGGGCGCGTCGCGGAGGCAACCGGCAGCGAGAGGCGCGCCTCGGCCGTGGCCGGCAGGCAGACGTCGGCGCAGATGAGGTAGGACGCCTCGGCGCGGACGTCGAACTGGCCGGCCGCGCCGTCGGGGATGGTCAGCCGCGACAGGAAGTCGACCGTCCCGGAGTGCGCGTAGGACGTCAGGCCGGCGACGTCGAGGCGCTCGGGCGGGGGGAAGCGGAGCGGCCCGGCTGTCGCGCCTCGGGGAAGCGTCCACGCGACCTCGACCGGGAGGCCCGAGTCGCCGGGGTTGGTCCAGTACACGTGCCACCCCGGCTCCACCTCGATCCGCAGCGCAACCTCAATTGCGTCGCCGGGCGCGACGGCCGAGGCGCTCGCGACGAGACGGATCTCAGAGTGGGGCGTCGGGTCCTCCTGCGCCGACGCGGCAGCAGCGAGGACTACGAGCAGGAGCAGAAGCGGTCGCATCGGCACGGGGGCGTGGACAAAGGAACGACCGCAGCGCGTGGAAAAGCGTGGAGTGCCGGGGAAAGCCGCAGAGGCGGTCGTCGGCACGTGTTTCCTTCCCGTCTCGACGCTCCGACCGCCGTTCCACGTGCGCAGCCGAACCGCAGGGCACCTCCGCGGGTATTCCCCTTCCCTCTCCGCACGCTCCCGATGGCCGACCCGCGCGACGCCGACCTTTTCCGCGCCCAGGCGCTGGCGTTCCTCGCTGCGCACGCCGAGCGCGCCTACCGGCCGCACGAGATCGCCAAGGCGCTCGGCGTGACCAACCACGGCCGCTACCAGGCCCTGCTGACAGCCATCGAGGCGCTCCGCGACGAGGGGGCCGTAGATGTCGAGAAGGGCCGGCTGCGGCACCGTCAGCCGCACGCGATGACCGGGCTCGGGACGCTCACGGTCAACGCGCAGGGCTTCGGGTTCGTCGCGCTCGACGCCGGCGGAGAGGACGTGTTCGTGCGCGGCCCGCGGATGCGGACGGCCCTCCACGGCGACCGCGTCCGTGTGGCGCTCGCCGCGGCGAAGCGCGGACGGCCGGACCCCGACGAGCGCCGCGAGGGCGAGATCCTGGAGGTCGTCGAGCGGACGATGCAGCAGACCGTCGGGACGTTCGCTACATCCGGCGCGGCCGGGTGGGTCACGCCCGACGACCGCCGCCTGACGCACGACGTGTTCGTCGCGCGCGACGACTGGAACGGGGCCACGGCGGGCGACAAGGTCGTCGTGTCCGTCGACCGCTTCGACGACGCGAAAGCGGCCCCCGAGGGCCGCGTCCTGTCCGTCCTCGGGGTCGATGGTGAAGACGGGCGCGCCGCGCAGGTCGAGGCGCCGGGCGAGTTCCTTCGGGGTGATGCCCGCCTCGATCCGTTCCGCCTC
>JANPJI010000409.1:0-5553 GCA_031425425.1 Rubricoccaceae bacterium | reverse complement strand
CGGCCTTCGCGGTCCCGCTCCGGCCGCTCGACCCGAGCAGCCCGACGGCGCTCGCGGCGGACAACCAGCCGCGCCGCGTGGACATCTTCCCGATCTTCTACTTCGGGGTCCCGAACCTGAACCCGTACCAGCTGGCGACGGGCAAGACGGCCGGGCCGCTCTCGGCCGGGAAGCCGTTCATTAACAACTTCCTGCCGATCACGCAGACGCCCGACGGCGGCCTCTGGGGCGGCGACATGCTGCGCCTGAACATGGCCGTGCCGACGACGGACCGCACGTCGATGGAGTTTCGCGACTGGTCGCGGCTCGGGCTGCTCCGCGCGGCGGCCATCGGCCTGACCGTGCCGGCGTTTAACAACACGACCCTGGAGTTCATCCCGCACATGGACGGCTTCCCGAACGGCCGGCGCCTCGAGGACGACGTCGTCGGGATCGCGCTCCAGGCCGTCGGCGGCGTCGTGCTGGCCGCGGTCGGCCTGCCGCAGGACGACGCGGTGCAGGGCAACTACTCGGACCTCGCGTCGCCCTTCCTGCTCGACAACCTCGGCTTCCTCGCGGGGCCGACCCGCAACGACGTCCCGCTGCGGACGAGCTTCCCGTTCCTGGCGAACCCGCACCGCGGGTACGACTACGTGAAGCAGCTCACGGCGCAGCCGCCGTACGCCAACTTCCCGAACGCGGGCGAGCTGGGCGTCGGTACGCCGCAGGGGTTCATCCTGGAGCAGAGCTTCCCGAACCCGTCGAGCAACGCCTCGACGATCCGGTTCCACGTCGCGAACCCGGGGACGGTCCAGCTGGCCGTGTACGACGTCCAGGGCCGGCTCGTCCAGACGCTCGTCGACGGTGAGAAGGCGGCCGGCACGCACGAGGCGCGCTGGAACGCGGCTCGCGTCGCGGCTGGGACGTACGTCTACCGGATGATGGTCGACGGCGAGCTCGTCGCGACGCGCCGGGCGACGGTCGTCCGCTAACGACCCGGTTTGTTTCTTCCGGCCGGGTGGCGGGGGCACGGCGCCCTCGCTGCCCGGCCGGTTTCGGATGGGAGGCTCATCGGTTCCTGTGGACGCGGGAACTGTCCGGGCACAGCGTGCTGTGCCCCATCGAGTGTCCGGTTTGACTCTGCGTCCGGGCGGTATCCCCTCTCTGCTCCTCATCCTCTCCTTCGATGACTCCTCGGAACACCCTTCTCGCAACGGCCGGCGTGGTCGTCGTCGCGGCCGTCGCGGCCGTCGGCATCTGGCAGAGCCGCGCCGTGATCTCGGACCTCCCGTCGGACCTCGACCAGGTCGCGCCCTCGGCCGAGTTCACCAACGCCGAGGCGTCGGCGGACTACTACCGCGCCCGCGTCCGCCGCGACCCCGACGACGTCGAGGCGCGCGTGCGCCTCGCGCAGGTGCTGATCCAGCTCGCGAGCTCGACCGGCCGCGCGACTGAGTTCATCCCCGAGGCGAAGGAGAACCTCGACGCGGCCCTCGCGACCAACCCGGACCACTACTACGGGCTCACGCTCCAGGCGAGCCTGCTCAACACGCTGCACCAGTTCGAGGACAGCCGCGACCTCTCGACGCGCCTGCTCCAGCGCTTCCCGTCCCACGCCTACACCCACGGCACCCTCATCGACGCGCTCGTGGAGCTGGGCGAGTACGACGAGGCGACACGCGTCTCGGACCGGCTCCAGGCGCTCCGGCCGGGCCTGCCGGCGTACTCGCGCGCGAGCTACCTCCGCGAACTGCATGGCGACACCGATGGGGCCATTGCCGCGATGCGGCTGGCGGCCGACGCCGAGCCCGGCGGACGCCTCGGGCGCGCGTGGGCACTTCTCAACCTCGGCAACCTCTACCTCGGCCAGGCGAAGCCCGACACGGCGGCCTTCATCTACGAGGGCATCCTCGAAGAGCGCCCGACGTTCGCGCCGGCCGTCGCGGCGCTCGGGCATGTGGCACTGGTCAAGGGCGATGCCGCCGGGGCCGTCCGTCGCCTCGAAGAGTCCAGGGCGATGTCCCCGCTGGAGACGACCGACGAGCTGCTCGTGGAGGCGTACACCGCCCTCGGCGACGAGCGCCGCGCCGAGGAGGCCGCCGAGCGCGTCCTCGCCGGGCTCCACGCCGCCCGCGAGATGGGCGAGGTCGTGGACATGGAGGAGGCCGACTTCCTCGCCGACGCGGACCGCGACCTGCCGCGCGCGCTCCAGCTCGCCGCCGGCCAGCGCCGCCGCCGCCCGGGCCACCTCCACGCCAACGAGACCTACGCGTGGGCGCTCTACAAGAACGGCCGCGCGGCCGACGCCGTGCCGTTCATCCGCCGCGCGATGCGCCTGAACACCGGCGACGCGATGGTGCACTACCGCGCCGGACGGATCTACGAGGCCGCCGGACAGGCCGCCGCTGCGGCCGAGCAGTACCGCCTCGCGCTCGCCGCCCACGTTGAGATCGAGAGCCCGTCTGCGGCCGCCGATGCGCGGCAGCGGCTCGGCGGAACGCGGCGCACGGCTGCGGCGCCGGCTCGCGCGCAGACGACGGCGTCCTGACGGGATGACGCCCGCACACCGCCGCCGGACACGCAGGACCGACCGCACGCCTCTCGTGCGTGTAGTCGGGCTTGTCGCGCTCGCGGGGTACCTCTTGGCCCTCGGTGCAACGCCGACCGGCCACGGCCTGCGCCTCACCGCGCACCTCCTCGCCGAACATGGCGAGGCGCACGACGAGGCGCACGCGCACGACGAGGAGCATGAGCATGGCGAGGCGCACGCGCACGACGAGGCGCGTGACACCGGTGCCTCGGAGCCCGTCCACGCGCACGACGGACGGCTTCACTCGCACCGCGAGGAGCCCCCGCCGCCGGCCATCGTGGCGCTCGCGCTCGACAAACACTGCCTCTTCGAGAGCAGCGGCGTCCCGGCTCCTGCGCCGGCGCGCACGGCAGATCCGGTGAGTCCGGGCGCGATCCACGCGCCCGTCGTGGTCCCGGTAGAGATGAGGCCGCCGCAGCGGGCGGCGTGACCCTCCGGAGGCGGCCTTCGCGTCGCCCCGGACGGCAGGACTCCGTGCGACATCCGCACGGCCACCCGGTCGGTCCCCGTCTCCGCTTCCCGCGGAGCGTCAGCGGCAGCGTGCCGCTGTCGGACCGGCGCACCCTCTCCGACCTCACTTCCGATGACACTTCTTTCCCGCATTCTCGCACGCCTCGTCGGGGCGCTCGCCCTGGTCCTCCTTTCTCCGACCCTCTACGCCCAAGCCCCCGGCCGCATCGTCGGGACCGTCACCGACGCCTCGGATGGGACGCCGCTGCCCGGCGTCACCTTGACCCGCGATGGCACGGCCCTCGGCGTAGCCTCCGGCGCAGACGGCCGCTTCGAACTCTCCGGCGTCCCGGCCGGGACATACACGCTCCGCGCCCGGGCGGTCGGCTACGCGCCCTTCACACGCGACGTCGGGGTCCGGGCCGGCTCTGTGGCGACCGTGGATATCGCGCTCGTCGGGACGACTCTCGGCGAGGCGCTCGTCGAGGGGCGCGCGTCCGACCTCGTCGGCGTCGCCGGTGCCGCGTCGCAGGGGCGCGTCGGGCAGGCCGAGCTCGCGCCGCGGCCGCTGCTGCGCGTCGGCGAGGTGCTCGAGACCGTTCCCGGCCTCATCGTGACGCAGCACAGCGGCTCGGGCAAGGCCAACCAGTTCTTCCTGCGCGGCTTCAACCTCGACCACGGGACCGACTTCTCGGCCAGCCTCGAAGGCGTCCCGATGAACCTCCCGACGCACGCGCACGGCCAGGGCTACCTGGACCTCAACTCGCTCATCCCCGAGTTGATCGAGCAGATCGAGTTCGACAAGGGGCCGTACGACGCCCGCGCGCGGGACTTTTCGTCGGCGGGCAGCGCTCGGATCGGGCTCATGCGGCGGCTCGACGCCGGCATCGCGCGCGTCGAGGGTGGCCTCGACGAGTACGGCCGGGTCTTCGTCGCCGGCTCCACGCCGGTCGGGCGCGGCGACGCGCTCGGCGCGCTCAACGTGCAGTACTACAACGGGCCGTGGGTGAGCCCCGAGAACAGCGCGCTCCTCTCCGGCGTGGCAAAGGTCTCGGCCGGGACCGCCGACGACGGCGTCTCGCTGACGGCGCTCGGCTACTACGCGGACTGGGACGCGACCGACCAGGTGGCCCTGCGGGCCGTCCGGAGCGGGCAGATCTCGCGCCTCGGCGCGCTCGACCCGACCACCGGCGGCACGACCGGCCGGTACACGCTCGCCGGCCAGCTCCAGCGGACCGCGCCGGGCGTGTCGCAGTTGAGGGCGAACGCCTACGCCGCGTACTACCACCTCAACCTGTTCTCGAACTTCACCTACTTCCTCGACAATCCCGTCGAGGGCGACCAGTTCGAGCAGGCCGACCGCCGCTTCTACACCGGCGCGAGCGCCTCGCAGACGTGGTTCTCGGGCGCGCTCGGGCGCGGGACCGAGAACACGGTCGGCGTGGACCTCCGGCACGACCAGATCCTCGGCGTCGGCCTCTACAACACGACGGCCCGGCAGCGCTTCAACACGATCCGCGCCGACGAGGTCGCCCAGACGAGCCTCGGCGGCTACGTCGAGAACGCGACCCGGTGGACGCCCACATTCCGGACCACCGTCGGCGTCCGCGGCGACGTCTATCGGTTCGACGTGGCGAGCGACCTCGCAGCCAACTCGGGCACGGAGACGGCCTTCATCGCGAGCCCGAAGCTGGCGCTCGCCGTCAGCCCGTGGAACCGCACCGAGGGCTACCTCAACCTCGGCTACGGCTTCCACAGCAACGACGCCCGCGGCACGACGATCTCGGTGGACCCGCAGTCCGGCGATCCGGTGGACCGGGCCGACCCTCTCGTGCGGACGCGCGGGGCCGAGGTCGGCGTCCGGACGACGGCGCTGCCCGGCCTCCAGTCCACGCTCGCCGCGTGGACCCTCGCCCTCCAGTCCGAGCTGGTCTTCGTCGGCGACGCGGGCGGGACCGAGGCGAGCGACGCGAGCCTGCACTACGGCGTCGAGGTGACCAACTTCTACGCCGTCCGCGACTGGCTGAACGTCACCCTCGACGTCGCGCTCACCGAGTCGCGGTTCACCGCGGACGACCTCCCGGACGGCGACCGCATCGAGAACTCGATCGGCCGCATCGTCACCGGCGGCGTCTACGTCGGCCGCGAGACGGGCCTGCTCGGGAGCCTCCAAGTGCGCCACTTCGGGCCGCGTCCGCTCACCGGCGACGGTCGCGTCCGCGCGGACGCGACCTCGCTCGTCAACGCGAAGGCCGCGTACCGCTTCCGGTCCGTCGCCGTCGCCCTCGACCTGCTCAACGTGCTGGACTCGGAAGCGGCCGACGTGAGCTACGTCTACGGCTCGCGCCTCCAGGGCGAGGCCGCCGAGGTCGAGGACGTTCACGCCCACCCGGTCATCCCACGGACAGCCCGGCTGTCGGTGACGGCCCGGTTCTGACGTCGGCTCGCCGCCCCGCCGAGGCGCCTCGGCGGGGCGGCCCGGGGGCTCGGCCGGGTGAGCCCGACGCGGGCCGCCCGTGGCCTTACGCCTGAAC
>JANPJI010000408.1:0-8446 GCA_031425425.1 Rubricoccaceae bacterium | reverse complement strand
GGCAATATCCTCGTCGGTCGTCGGTCCCAGGATGACGAGGCCGCGGTCGACCCGCCCGAGTCGAGACGGAAGGGTCCCCAAAAAGCCTGGTATGGGACTCGCATGTCCGGACGTATGAGTGTACGGCCGGCCCGTCTCGGTCCACCGCCCGAGGTGAGCGACGAGTGCCACAGCGTCGGTCCCGTCGGGCTCGGCACCGAGCGGCTCGCGGAAGGCGAGGTTGAGGTGGACCGGCCCGGCCGGCGCGAGGCTCCGCGCCGCGGCGTGCGCGGCCGTCGTGAGCACGAACGCCGGGTCGATGGCCGCGTCCGGCGGCGGCACGTCAAGACTCCAGCGGACGAACGAACCGAAGATACCGGGCTGGCGGATTGTCTGGTTCGCGCCCGTCTCGCGCAGCTCGGGCGGACGGTCCGCCGTGAGCAGGAGCAGCGGCACGCCCGCCGCGTCGGCCTCGACGACGGCCGGGAGAAGGTTCGCGACAGCCGTCCCGCTCGTCGTCACGACGGCCGCCGGCTGTCCCGTCGCCCGCGCCCAGCCGAGCGCGACGAAGGCGGCCGCGCGCTCGTCGGGGTGGACGAGCCAGCCCGTGCGGCCCTCCATCGCAGCGCGGGCCACGGCAACGGCGAGCGGCGCGCTCCGCGAGCCCGGCGCGACGACGAACAGGCCCACGCCCTGCCGGATCAGCTCCTCGACGAGCAGCCCCGCCCACAGCGCGTTGACATTGGGCCGGCCCTCTGTGGAAAACGCCACCGTCAGGCCGCGACGCGCGGCGCGGGCGACGCCTCGGGCTCGGTGCCGAGCACGCGCGCGAAGTCGGCCAGCTTCTGCTCGATCTCGGCCCACTCTGCGTCGGGGTCGGACCCGGCGACGATGCCGGCCCCGGAGTACAGCGACACGTCTCGGCCGCGGACGAGCGCGCTGCGGATGCCGACGGCGAACTCGGCCGCCTCGGCCCCGTCCGCGTCCGTCCCGATCCAGCCGACGGCGCCGGCGTAGAGGCCGCGGTCGAACGGCTCCAGCCGGCCGATGGCCTCGCGCGCCGCCTCGCGGGGCGTCCCGCCGACGGCCGGCGTCGGGTGGAGCGCGCGGAGCACGTCGAGGGCCGTCGTGGCGGGAGCGAGCGTGGCCGTGATGCCGGTCCGGAGGTGGCGCCCGCGCGCGAGCGTCATCGCGCCCGCCTGCGCGTCCACGTCGACGCACGTTGCGAGCGGGGCGAGGCGCTCGGCGATGGCGTCGCGGACGAACGCGTGCTCGCGGCGGTCCTTCTCGCTGCCGAGGAGTTCGCCGAGGAGCGCGTCGTCGGCCGCGTCGTCGGCCGCGCGCGGGCGCGTCCCGGCGACGGCTTCGGTCGCGAGGCGGCGCTCGCCCGAGGCGAGCGTGTCGATGCGGAACAGGCGCTCGGGCGTGGCCGAGACGAACGCCCCGGCCCCGCCCTCGGCGGACGTGCCCGGGTCCACGAGCAGGTGGAAGCACCGCGGCGTGGCCGGCACGAGCCGGCGCAGCAGGTCCACGGGGTCCACCGGCGCGTCGAACGTGAGGTCGGCGCGGCGGGCGAGGACGACCTTCCCGAGCGTGCCCGAGGCAAACGCGCCCAGGGCCCAGCAGACGGCCGCCGTCCAGCCCGCCCGGCCCGGCCGGTCGGCCCGCCGCTGGACGTACGGGAGCGTCGCGGGCGTGGTCACGATGGCCGGAACGAGCCGCGCAAGGTCCGCGAGGACGCGCCCGAGGCGCTCGCCGGGGGCCACGTGCGCCGCGAGGACGGCGCTGCGGCCGGTCACGACGAGTTCGGCGCGCGGGAGGACGAAGCGGACGTGCCCGAACGGCCGCCACTCGGGCGCAGCATCAGCGTCGGAGTCGAATCGGACCGTCCCGTAGAGCCGGCACCCGGCGGGAAGGCGCGCGAGCGCGGCGTCGACAGCCGCGGCCGAGTCCAGCGAGGGCGCCTCGACGGTGAGGGCGGCCCCGACGGCCGCGCGCGACTCATCGTCGTCGCGGCCGCTCCACGCCAGGCGCGGGCCGAGCGTCTGGGCGTCCAGCCATGCGAGCGCGTCGGCGGGCTCGGCCGGGACGGACACGCGGAGCACCGCTGCGCCGTCCCACCCGGCCGCTGCACGGACGACCGCCGCCTGGAGACGGTCCAGGCCGGCGCGGTCGGCGGAGGAGGCGGGGCGCGGCGGGGCGGCGGGCACAGCGGGCACGGGGAGGCTGGAAGCTACGGTCCGGACGGTACCGGGCGAGGGCTGGCATGTTTCAGTGATTGTTGAAAGCAAGATGTGTTCCGCTCTCGTTCCCGCCCTGGGGGGACCTCCGCCCGTGCAAGGCGGTACGTTTCGCCCTGCCCGAGCGGCATCCCCGACCGATATACACGACACCCGCATGCTCAAGCCCTCCATCGTGCCTGCGGCCGGCAAGACCGCCCAGGTCGAGGCCATGTTCGACGAGATCGCGCCGCGCTACGACCTCCTCAACCGCGTCCTGTCGTTCGGGACCGACGTGTGGTGGCGGCGGCGGACGGTGGCGTGGCTCGGCGAGGGCCTCGGCGCGCACCGCCCGGACCGGCTCCTCGACGTCGCGACGGGCACGGCGGACCTCGCGGTGGAGGCGCTCACGCTCGGCCCGCGCGAGGTCGTCGGCGTGGACCTCTCGGAGGGCATGCTGTCCTACGGCCGGACCAAGCTCGCGCGCAAGGGCCTCGACCGGCGCATCACGCTCGTCCAGGGCGACGCCGCCGCGCTGCCGTTCGAGGACGCCGCGTTCGACGGGGCGCTAGTCGCGTTCGGGGTCCGCAACTTTGAGAACCTCGAGGCGGGCCTCGCCGGCATCCGGCGCGTGCTCAAGCCCGGAGCCCCGCTCGTGGTGCTGGAGTTCAGCCAGCCGACGGCGTTCCCGGTCCGGCAGGGCTACGCGTTCTACTCGAAGCATGTGCTGCCGCGCATCGGGCGCGCCGTCTCGGGCAGCGCCGAGGCGTACGAGTACCTCCCCGAGTCCGTCGCGGCGTTCCCCGCCGGCGAGGCCTTCCTGCGCGTGTTCCGCGCCGCCGGCTTCCGCGACGCCGAGGCGCGTCCGCTGACGTTCGGCATTGTCTCGCTCTACCGCGGGAGGGCGTAGGGGATTGGGGATTGGGGATTGGGGAAATTTCCTTCCTGGTCTGCCATTTCCCATTTCCTACGTCACATTCCTCCCCGCTCTACCTGTTTCTCCCGTCCTCACATCTCCAGCGTGCCCTCGTAGACCGTCTCGGCCGGTCCTTCGAGCGTCAGCTGGGAGACGCCGCTGAAGCCGGGACGGAACGTGACGACGAGGTCGCCGCCGGGCATCTGAACTTCGACGACCGACTCCGCGATGCGGCCGGTGTGGTAGGCCGCGAGGGCCGCTGCGAGCGCGCCGGTCCCGCACGCGAGCGTCTCGCCCTCGACGCCCTTCTCGAATGTCCGGACGGCGATCCGAGCCGGTTCTGAGACCGGCTTCGTCGCCGCGCCGGGCGACGTCACGTGGACGACGTTCAGGTTTGTCCCGGCCGGCGCGAACCGGTCGTCGTGGCGCACGAGCGGCCCGGCGCGCTCCAGGTCGACCGCAGCTACATCGGACACGAAGGCGACGACGTGCTCGGTCCCGGTCCAGATCCGGACGAGCGGCGCGTCCTGCCCGTCGAGCGCGAGCACGTCCTCGAACCCGTCGACGTCGGCAGGCTCGCCCGGTGCCGGCACGTCGAGGCGGACTGCGCCGGACGCGCCGCGGCCGTCGGCCATCACGCGCGCCGCATAGCGCCCGCCGTCGGTGTCGAACGTGACGAGGACCGACCCGTCGGGGGTCTGTCGGCCGAGGCCGGCGCGCGCGGCGAACCGTGCGAGGCAGCGTGCGCCGTTGCCGCACATCGTCGCGAGCGACCCGTCGGCGTTGCGGTAGCGCATCCGGAAGTCCGCCCCGGCGTCGTCCGGGTCGTCGAGCGCCAGAAGCCCGTCCGCCCCGACGCCGACGCGGCGCGGGCACACGCGCGCGGCGAGTGCGGCGAGTTCGTCGTCCGAGAAGCGGAGAAAGCGGTTGTCGAGCACGACGAAGTCGTTGCCTGCCCCGTTCATCTTGGTGAACGGCACGACGAGGGCGCGGGGCATCGGGGATTCGGGATTCGGGATTCGGGATTCGGGATTCGGGAATATCGGCCAGCCGTGAACCGCGAGCCCAGGGGCAGGCACCCGCAGGGGCACGGCGAGCCGTGCCCTCGCTGCGCCGCGACCCCATCCGCCCCGCGCCACGACGTTGACCCGCGTTCGTCACCGCGCCGCCCCGGCGTTCGCGCCCCGGCGTCCGCGCCCCGTTCGAAGCGCTACGCGTGCACCCGACACCGCCCTTTCAAACCTGTCTGAGCCGCGCGAAGGATCTCGACAGCCTGCCCTGAGCGAAGCCGAAGGGCGAGGTCGGAGCCTGCTGCGACCGGCGGCGAGGGAGCGCACCACGGCGCTGAGCCCCTTCGCAGGGCTCAGGGTGACAAGGCTGGTGTGTTTGCGTGGTGTCCCGGCGTCCGCCCCGACGCGACAGCGGTCGAATCCCGGCAGGTGCGCCTCGGCGGGTGCGCTAGCTTGTCCGCACCACACGCTTCCGACCTCTTGGCTGAACTCCCGCCCGTCGTCGACCGCACGGTCACCATCAGCGGTGCCGAGCCGCTGCTCCTGTTCGGGTTCAACGACGTCTACCTCCGCAAGATCGAGGCCGCCTTCCCCGAGACCCGCGTCGTCGCGCGCGGCGACGAGATCCGCCTCCGCGGCCCGGCCGACCAGGCGGACCGCATCGAGCGCGTCGTCGGCGAGCTCATCCTGATCCTCAACCGGACGGCCAACCTCACCGAGACCGACGTCGACACGGTCCTCGAGATCGGGCGGGCCGGCGGCGTGCCGCGGCGCTCGGCCGGCACCGACGCCATCCTGTTCACGCACCTGGGCGGGACCGTCAAGGCCAAGACGCCCGGCCAAGGGCGCCTCGTCGAGGCCGCGCGCCTCTCGGACATCGTGTTCGCCGTTGGCCCGGCGGGCACGGGCAAGACGTACGTCTCGGTCGCGCTCGCCGTGTCCGCGCTCAAAAGCCGGCAGGTGAAAAAGATCGTCCTCGCACGGCCCGCCGTCGAGGCCGGCGAGAGCCTCGGCTTCCTGCCCGGCGGCTTCCGCGACAAGGTCGACCCGTACCTGCGCCCGCTCTACGACGCCCTCGAAGACATGATCGAGCGGGACAAGCTCCAGTCCTACCTCGAACGGAACATCATCGAGATCGTGCCGCTCGCGTACATGCGCGGCCGGACGCTCACGAGCGCGTTCGTCATCCTCGACGAGGCGCAGAACGCCACCGCGGGCCAGATGAAGATGTTCCTGACGCGCCTCGGCGCGGGCTCCCGCGCCATCGTCACCGGCGACGGGACGCAGACGGACCTGCCCTCGCGCACGCTCTCGGGCCTCACCCAGGCCCGCGACATCCTCGAAGGCGTCGACGGGATCGACTTCGTCGACTTCGACCGCGGCGACGTCGTGCGGCACAAGCTCGTCAAGGACATCATCGAGGCGTACGAGAAGGCGGCCGACCTCGTCGAGGAGCCCGGCCGGCGCGTCTGATGCTCCCGCTCCCCGCCGACGTCGCCGCCGACCTGCCGGCCCTCATCGCCCGCGCGCTCGCCGAGGACGTCGGCCCGGGCGACGTCACGACCGAGGCGACCGTCGGGCCGGACGTTCGGGCGACGGGCCGCTTTCTCGTCAAAGAAGACGGCGTGATCGCCGGGCTCGCCGTCGCCGAGCGCGTCTTCGCGGCCGTCGACGCGGACCTCGCGGCGGCGTGGACCGCGGCCGACGGCGACCGCGTTGACGCCGGGACGGTCGTCGGGACGGTCCACGGCGCGGCGCGGTCGATCCTCGTCGCCGAGCGCCTCGCGCTGAACCTCGTCCAGCGCATGTCCGGCATCGCGACGGCCGCGCACGCCTTCGCGCACGCGGCCCGGCCGGCGGTCGTGCTGGACACGCGCAAAACTGCTCCGGGGCTGCGCCTGCTGGACAAGCTCGCCGTGCGCCTCGGCGGGGCCGAGAACCACCGCGTCGGGCTGTACGACCGCGTGCTCGTCAAGGACAACCACGTCGAGGCGGCCGGCGGCATCCGCGCGGCCCTCGCCGCCGTGACGGCCCACGTCGCTGCGGGAGTCCCGGTCGAGATCGAGGCGCGGACGCTCGCTGAGGTCGACCAGGTCCTCGCGGCGCACGCCGAGGGTCTCCGCGTGGACACGGTGCTGCTGGACAACATGGCCCGCCGGATGCCGGACGGCCTCGACGTGTCGGTCCTCACCGAGGCCGTCCGGCGCGTCGGCGGGCGGCTCGCGACCGAGGCGTCGGGGACCGTCACGCTGGACACGGTGGCCGCCATCGCCGCGACGGGCGTCGGCTTCGTCTCCTCTGGCGCGCTCACCCACTCGGTCCGCGCGCTCGACGTGTCGCTCAAGATCACGCTCGGCGCTGGGTAGCGGCGCGCGCAGGCGTGTACTCTCCGTACCTCGTCCTCCCGCGGCCCGATGCGCCTCGCTCCTCTCGCCGCCGTGCTGGCCGCTCTCGCGGCCGTGCCCGGCCCTTCCCACGCCCAGACGGCCGCGCCGAACGCGGGTGCGCCGCGCGGCGCGCAGGTCGCATCGGACGCCCTCCCCGTGCCGACTGCACCTCCGGGCGCGGCGCGGCGCGGTGGCGCGCCGGGCCTGACCACCGAGTGGGTCAGCCCCCCGCAATGGCTCACCGGCTTCGACATCGGCGGGACGGCCCTCAACGGAAGCATCGACCGCGGCCGCGACTTCATCCTCGTCAACTCGACCGTGACCGCGGCCGGCGACGTGCCCGTCGAGATCCGGTTCGACTCGACCGAGACGACGCGCGCCGGGCGCTACCTGCTCGGGACTGGTCCGGGCTGGGCTGGCGTCGGGACGGTCCGTGGGTCCGCCTACGACGTCTCAAACCCGGCCGCGCCGCGCCGGCTAAACCTCCTCTTCCTCGAGCGCGGCGGGACGCCCAACGCCGACGGCGTCTGGCAGCCCGACGCCTCGACGCAGGGCGACATCGAGATCCTGTTCGTGCTCGCGTCCTCGTACGACGGGACGGGGCGGACGTACGCGGACCAGCCGCTCGGCGCGCCGAAGCCGGTCCTCTACGGCTGGTTCGCGCGCCTCCAGCCGGGGCGCACCTTCTTCGAGACGAGCCCGGCCGCGCTCCGCATCGGCCTCGCGTACGTGACCGACCTCACGGCCGAGACCGCCACGGCGGCCGCGCCCGCGATCGACCTCTCATGGGGCTACGTGCGCTCCGAAGGCGCGTCGTTCCGCGTCCGCCGCCGCTCGACGGCTGATCCCGACGCCGCCTTCGAGACCGTCGCCACGCTCGGCATCGGCGCGCGGAGCTACCGCGACGGGCCGCTCGCGGCGTCGGACCGCTTCACGTACCGCGTCGAGGCGCTCGGCGCGGACGGCGCGGTCGTGCACACGAGCGGCGATGCCGCGGCGACGGCGTCGCGCTCGCGCAACGCCGAGCTCGTCGGCATCTATGAGGGCCGCGCAGGCTACGCCGACGTGTGGGGCTACGTCGCCCCCGACGGCCGCGAGTACGCCCTCGGCGCGCTCCAGAGCCAAGGTCTCGTCGTGGTCGACGTGACCGCCGTCCCCCCCGTCGAGGTCGGATTCGTGCCGAGCGCGCCGGGCTCGAACGACTCCAAGGAGGTCGAGACCTATGGCCAGTACGCGTACGTCGTCAACGAGGTCGGCCCGGTCCAGATCGTGAGCCTCGCCGACCCGACGCGGCCCGTCGTCGTGGGGCAGCTCCAGACGCAGCCGGGCGTCTCGCAGGGCGGGCAGCACACGCACGCCATCGTCGGCGACCGGCTGTACGTGCAGGGCGGGCGCGACCCCGGCGGCGTCCGCGTGTACTCGCTCGCCGACCCCGTCGCGCCCGCATTCCTCGGCCGGTACGAGCCGTTCTACGTCCACGACATCGGCGTGAGCGGGACGCTGATGTACGCCGCGGGCATCTACGGCGAGGGCATCGACATCGTCGACGTGAGCAATCCCGCCACGATGACGCGGCGGGCGCTGTTCAACTACCCCGGCTCTGGACCCCACAACGTCTGCCTCACCGACGACGGCCGGACGGCGTTCGTCGGCGACGAGATCGGCGGGGCCGGCAACTGGACGCGCGTCTTCGACGTGTCCGATCCGGACGACGCCGAGCTCGTCGGCGAAATCGTCGTCGACGGAGCCGCGGTGGTCCACAACTGCTACGTCCGCGGCGACCGCCTCTTCCTGGCGCACTACACCGAGGGCCTCCGCGTGTTCGACATCTCCACGCCGGCCGCGCCGGTCGAGGTCGCGTTCTACGACACGTACACGGGCGGCGGCTACGGCTACAACGGCGCGTGGGCGGTGTACCCGTGGCTGCCGTCGGGC
>JANPJI010000407.1:0-3922 GCA_031425425.1 Rubricoccaceae bacterium | reverse complement strand
GTGTCGTCCATGTGCAGCGGTGGCGGGGCGCGTGAGGATACCGCCGCGGCCGCTACGCCGTCTCCGGGGCGTCCGCCGCCTTCTGGGCGAAGGCGAGCACGAGGCGCGTGTGGACCGCCAGCAGGTCCGCGATGCCGAGCGCGCCGAGGCGCTCCTGCGGGCTCGTCGGCAGGCGCGGCGGCGAGACGCGGCCCATCCACAGCGGCAGCTTGTCCGCGAGGACGGACGGCCCGGGGAAGCGCCCCGGCGGCAGGTGGACGCCGTAGAAGGCCGCCTTGCGGTCGAGGCGCTCGTAGACGGACGCGTCCGGCGCGACGTCGCCCTCGGCCCCCCCGGCCACCATCTGCGCGCCGAGGAGGTAGTCGTGGTAGAGGAACGGGACCTCGGCGAGGGCGGGGCCGGCCGCGGCGAGGGCGGCGGGCCGCTGCCGGAGGCCCGTCTCGGCGGCCCGCGCCGTGAGCGTCGCCACGAGCGCGAGCGTCTCCTCGGCGACGACGCCCGCGTCGGCCCCGGCCCCGAGGGCGGGGCGGACGAGGCGCACGACGTCCTGGGTCGTCGAGAGCGCGGCGGGCGCAGCGAAAGCGACGACGCGCGCCGCGACGAGGGCGTCGGTCACGCGCCGCCGGTGGCCCCGCCCGGCGGGTTGCCGCCGCCGATGGCGCTCCGCATCTTGGTGTCGGCCTCGGTGTTGCGGAGCTGGTAGTAGTCCATGACCCCCAGCGTCCCGGCGCGGAGCGCGTCCGCGATGGCCTTCGGGATCTCGGCCTCGGCGCGGACGAGGTTGGCGCGCTCCTCCTGCTCCGCAGCCACGGCCGACGCGCGGCGCTCCTCGGCGCGGGCGCGGGCCACCCGCAGGTCCGCCTCGGCCTGGTCCGTCTGCAGCTTCGCCCCGATGTTCTCGCCCACGTCGACGTCCGCGATGTCGATCGAGAGGATCTCGAAGGCCGTCCCGCTGTCGAGGCCCTTGGCGAGGACCGTCTTCGAGATGTTGTCCGGGTTCTCCAGCACCATCGCGTGCGTCGCAGACGAGCCGATCGTGGACACGATGCCCTCGCCGACACGCGCGATGATCGTCTCCTCGCCGGCCCCGCCGACGAGGCGCTCGATGTTGGCCCGCAGCGTCACGCGCGCGATGGCGCGCACCTGGATGCCGTTCTTGGCGATGGCCGAGATCGGCGGCGTCTCGATGACCTTGGGGTTGACCGACACCTGGACGGCCTCGAACACGTCGCGGCCGGCGAGGTCGATGGCCGTGGCGCGCTCGAACGTGAGCGGGATGTTGGCCTTGTCCGCCGAGATCAGCGCCTGGACGACCTTCTGGACGTGCCCGCCGGCGAGGTAGTGCGCCTCGAGCTGCGACGCCGTGACCGGGATGCCCGCCTTGTGCGCCGTGATCAGCGGAGTCACGATCGACGACGGCGGCACCTTGCGCAGCCGCATCCCGACGAGGTCGCCGAAGAGGCTGAGCTTCACGCCGCTGGACAGGGCGGATACGTAGAGCCCCACTGGGACGAAGTAGATCAGCAGGATCGCGCCGAGCACGAGCCCGAGGATCAGGATGAGGCTGAACCCGCCAAGAAGAGCGTCCATTGCATCGGTGGGAAGTGAGGAGACCGGGCTGGCCGGCCCCCCCTTAGTTATCGCGGGGGGCTGCATCGGCCGGGCGGCGGTAGTCGCCCGAGCGCCCGCCGGACTTGGCGAGCAGCCGGACGTCGGTGATCTCGATGGTCGGCGAGACGGACTTGCACATGTCGTACACGGTCAGCGCGGCGATGGACACGGCCGTGAGGGCCTCCATCTCGACGCCCGTCGGGCCGTCGGTCTTGGTGATGGCGCGGACCTCGACCGAGCCGTCGGCGTCGTCGAGCTCGAACTCGACGATGACGTTCTGCAGCAGCACGTCGTGGCAGAGCGGGAGAAGGCGGCTGGCCTGCTTGGCCCCGAGCACGCCCGCGACCTGAGCCACCACGAGCGCGTCGCCCTTCGAGAGCGCGTTCTCGCGGATGAGCCGCAGCGCCTCAGCCCCGACGCGGACGCGGCCCACGGCGACGGCCGTCCGCGCCGTCCGGTCGTGCGGGTTGACGTCGCCCATGCGGGCGTTTCCGTGTTCGTCGACGTGGCGGAGAGCAGGGGCGTCGGTCATGGCAGCGGTGGGGGGATGCGGCCAAGATAGCCGGGCGCTGCTGCCGAGAGGGGCAAAGACGCGCGGCCGCTGCGCGCGGCTCGCCCTGCGCGGCCGTTCAGGCTCGCCGCTCTCGCCGCGGCCCGCCGTACGGGTCCGCCTCGCCGACCTCGACGAGCGCGTACACGTCCGCCAGCGCCACGTCGAGGCCGAGCGTCTCGCACCGGATGACGGCGTCGAGGCCCGCCACCCGCCCGATGCGCCACGCGTCGCCGGTCCGCACGAACTGCGTCACCTCGGCGACGTCGGACGCGACGACCCAGTACTCGGCGACGCTGGGCAGCGCCGTGTAGGCCGTCAGCTTTCGCCCCCGGTCCTCCCCTTCCGTCGACGGCGAGGCGATCTCGACGACGAGGCTGGGGTTCTCCAGCACAGGCGGAGTGTCGTCCGAGTAGATCGGATCGCCGCAGACGAAAACGAAATCGGGGTAGACGTATGAGCGCCCGGACGACCGCACGCGCTGATCGGACGACCCGTACAGACACTTCCGGGACCGCGCCACAGGACCCAGCGCCATCATAACATTTCCCGAGATCAGGTTGTGGTCCGGGCTCGCGCCGGCCATCGCCACCGTCCCGGTCTCGTCGTAGCCGTGGCGCGGGACGACGAGGCCATCGAAGAACTCGTACTTCTCGCCCTCGGGGGCCGCGGCGTCGAAGGCGAGGTACTCCTCGGCCGTCATGTGGAGCGGGAACTCGTAGGGCCGCGTCATGGCGATTCCTGGTAAACCGGCGAGCCGTCAAGGTAGGTGGCCAGGACGCGCGTCGCGAGGATCTGGTCGGGCGGGACCGTCATCAGGTCCTGCGAGAGGACCACGAAGTCGGCCCGCTTGCCGACTTCCAGGCTGCCCACCTCGTCCTCCATGAAGCCGGCATACGCCGCGTCGAGCGTGAAGCCGCGGAGCGCCTCGGCGCGCGTGAGCGTCTGGTCGCCGTGCCACCCGCCGGGTGGGTCTCCCGCCGCGTCCTGGCGCGTCACGGCGGCGTAGAAGCCGAGCAGCGGCGAGACGCGCTCGACGGGGAAGTCCGAGCCCAGCGCGAGCCGCGCGCCGGCATCGACGAGGCTCCGCCAGGCGTACGCGCCGCGCACGCGGTCCGGCCCGAGCCGCGTCTCGGCCCACGGCATGTCGCTCGTCGCGTGCGTCGGCTGGACGGACGCGATCACGCCGAGCGCAGCGAACCGCGGCACGTCGGCGGGGTCCAGCACCTGGACGTGCTCGATGCGGTGCCGACCAGTACCGCCGCCGGTCGCGGCGATGGCACCCTCGACCGCGTCGAGGACGGCCCGGTTGGCGGCGTCGCCGATGGCGTGCGTGTTGACCTGAAGGCCGCAGCGCATCGCGCGCTCGGCGAGGTCCCGGAGCGCCTCGGGCGACCGCTGCATCAGGCCGCGGTTGCCCGCGTCGTCGGCGTAGTCGGCGAGGAGGGCGGCCCCTCGGCTGCCGAGCGCGCCGTCGGAGTAGACCTTGAGCGAGCGGACGACGAGCCGGCCCGACGGGTGGACGGCCGGGACCGTGTGGCTCGCGCAGAAGGCGTCGAGTTCGCCCGGCTCGATCATCGCGTAGACGCGGATCGGGAAGCGGCCCGCGTCGATGGCGGCGGCGTAGAGGCCGAGCGTCGCCAGCGGGACGCCCGCGTCGTGGACGCCCGTCAGGCCCGCGGCCGTCGTCTCCTCCAGGGCGCGGCGGAGCGCCTCGGCGTTCTGCTCGGGCGTCCGCGGCGGGACGGCCCGCGCGACGAG
>JANPJI010000406.1:0-7340 GCA_031425425.1 Rubricoccaceae bacterium | reverse complement strand
AGAAAGTCGCCGTAGGAGTACGGGCCGAAGGGAAAGCCCGTCTGCGTCCCGACGAGCTCGGCCGCCGCCCCGACGGCGCACCCGACGGCGAGGAACCCGAGCGACCGCGCCCACCCGAGCTCGCCGAGGTACAGCGAGAACGCGAGCAGCGGCAGCATCCCCATGTTGACCCAGGTCGGGAGCTTGATGAGGTCGTCGAGCAGCAGGCCCGTCGAGTCGGCGATGGCGGTCAGGGCGGCCGTCGCGGGGCCGGGCGCGTAGTTGAGCAGGAACGCCCCGGCGAGGCTGAACGCGACGGAGCCGGCGAACAGCCCGAAGGCGACGAGGAAGACGCGGCGGTGGGTCACGAGGCGCAGAGTCATGGAGGGGCGCACAGGCGTGCAGGAGCGCAGGCGTGCAGGAGCGCACGGGAGTCCGTACCGGGTCCTGCCGGGTGCGGATCCGACGGGCGTCCGAACGAAAGTAAAACGACGAGTTGGCGTCCGGCGGACTCTGTTGCTCCGCTCCTGCGTTCTTCCGCTCCTGCGTTCTTCCGCTCCCACATGCTCGTCGTCCGCCCGCCCGACTACTTCCCGCCGGCCGCCCACGCGGCGCTGCTGGCGCGCGCCGGGCGCGTCGTCGTGGCGGACACGTTCGCCTTCAGCCGGCAGGCCGCGCACAACCGGGCGCGCATCCTCACGGCGCAGGGGCCGCAGTGGATCACGGTCCCGCGCCGCCACGCGCCCGTCGGGACGCCCCTCACGGCCGTCGGCGTCGTGGACGACGGCTGGCCGCGGCGGCACCTCCGCGCACTCCGCTCGGCGTACGGCATGGCCCCGTTCGTGGACTGGGTGCTGGCCGACGTCGAGGCGCTCCTCGCGGGGCCGCACGCGTCGCTCGGCGCGCTCGCCGCGGCGACGACCGAGTGGACGATCCGCCGCCTCGGCGGGACGGCCGACGTCGTCCGCGCCTCGGCCCTCACGGGTGCCCCGGCGACGCTCGTCGGCGTGTGGGAGGCGACGGGCCGCCCGCCCATTCTCACGCTTCCCGAGGCGTCGGACCGCGACCGCGCGGCGCTCGAACCGCTCGGCGCAACCGTGCAGCCGTTCCAGTACGAGGAGGCACCGCGGCGGCAGGTGTGGCCAGATTCACCCGGCGTGCCCGCCGGTTTCGCCCCCGGCCTCAGCGCCCTCGACGTGCTGATGACGTACGGCCCCGACGCGCGCCGCGCGCTCCAGTGCTGAACGCGCCGCTCTGGCGCCCGGGTGTCCGGTTCCCCTCCACACGCTCCTCACCGGTGCTCGGGCACCTCTCGAACCCCGCGGCGTAGATTCCCCCCCAGCCACTCTCTCGCACTGTCATGCAGTTTCCAGGAGGCATGGAGCTCGTCATCATCTTCCTCGTAATCCTGCTGGTCTTCGGAGCCAAGCGGATCCCGGAGATCGCGCAGGGGCTCGGCAAGGGCATCCGCGAGTTCAAGGATGCCACGAGCGACATCAAGAAGGAGATGACGACGCCGGCCCCGCCGCCGCAGCAGCAGATCCACCAGGCCAACGTCCCGCCGGCCGTGGTCGTCCCGCCGGCTCCCGTCGCCGAGCCGGTCGTCGTCACGCACGCCTCGCCGCCGTCGCAGCAGTTCACCGACGTGATCGCGAACGACCCGAACGCGCCGCGCCCGTAACGCACCGCAGCGTGCGCCCCGCGAGCCGGTCGGCCCTTCGCCGGCCGGTTCTTCCGTTTTCCCCTCAGCCCACCCCTGCTTTGAGCATTCTCGTTGACCGGTCCACGCGCGTCGTCGTGCAGGGCTTCACCGGAAAAGAAGGCACGTTCCACGCGGAGCAGATGATCGCCTACGGCACCGACGTCGTCGGCGGCGTGACGCCGGGCAAGGGCGGCAGCCGGCACCTCGACCGGCCCGTGTTCGACACCGTCGCGCAGGCCGTGGCGGCCGGGGCCAACACGTCCTGCATCTTCGTCCCGCCCGCCTTCGCCGCCGATGCCGTGCTCGAAGCGGCCGACGCCGGTGTGAAGGTCATCGTGTGCATCACCGAGGGCATCCCGGTCCAGGACATGCTCGCGGTCAAGCCGTACGTGGACCGCAAGGGCGCTGTCCTCGTCGGCCCCAACTGCCCCGGCCTGCTCACGCCGAACCAGGCCAAGGTCGGCATCATGCCGACGATGATCTTCAGCGAGGGCGCCGTCGGCGTCGTCTCGCGCAGTGGCACGCTGACGTACGAGTGCGTGGACCAGCTCACGCGCGAGGGACTCGGCCAGTCGACGGCCATCGGCATCGGGGGAGACCCGATCGTCGGGACGCAGTTCATCGACGCGCTGCGGCTGTTCGAGGCGGACCCCGAGACGGAGGCGGTCGTGATGATCGGCGAGATCGGCGGGTCGGCCGAGGAGGAGGCCGCAGCGTACGTCAAGCGCGAGATGACCAAGCCGGTCTTCGGCTTCATCGCCGGCCGTACGGCCCCGCCGGGGCGCCGCATGGGTCACGCCGGGGCCATCGTCTCGGGCGGCTCTGGCACGGCCGAGGCCAAGATCGCGGCCATGATCGAGGCGGGCATCACGACGATCGAGAGCCCCGCGGCCATCGGCCAGACGGTCCGGCAGCACATGGCGAGCGCCGCCTAGACGCGGGATACGGGGTGCAGGAAGGGGGATGAGCAGATGCCGCCTCTGCCCATCCCTCGCCTCCAGGTCCGGGTTCACCCGGTGTCCCACATCCCATGAAGATCAACGACGTCCGCTTCGCCCTCGCCGCCCCGAACTGGGACGCGCTCCCGCCGGGCGTCTGGCCCGAGGTCGCCTTCGCGGGGCGCTCGAACGTCGGCAAGAGCTCACTTCTGAACGCGCTCTGCGGGCGCAAGCAGCTCGCCCGCACGTCCGGGACGCCGGGCAAGACGCAGGCGCTCAACTTCTACGCGGTCAACCCGAACCCGCAGGGCGACCCGCGGGTGTACCTCGTCGACCTGCCGGGCTACGGCTACGCCAAGGTCGCGCAGACGCAGCGGGCCGCGTGGCAGCGCCTCGTCGGGCGCTACGTCACCGAGCGCGCCGAGGCGGCCCCGGACAGCCCGCAGCAGCGCGCCCCGCTCCGCGCCGTCGTCCAGCTCATCGACAGCCGCCACCCGCCCACCCCGCTCGACGTCGAGCTGATGGCGGTCCTGATGGAGAGCGACGCGCTGCACCTGATCGT
Organism: Rubricoccaceae bacterium; assembly: GCA_031425425.1. Classification (GTDB taxonomy): domain Bacteria; phylum Bacteroidota; class Rhodothermia; order Rhodothermales; family Rubricoccaceae; genus DASVSE01. Next base: position 4,159 of record JANPJI010000406.1, on the reverse strand, counting down.
GCTCACGAAGGCGGACAAGCTCTCGTCCAACGGCCGCCAGAACGCGGTTGCGGCGCTGAACAAGCATCTCGCGCCGTACGGCCTCGACGTGCCGGTCGTGCTGACGTCGGCCGAGAAGAACGAGGGCCTGACGGAGGTCTGGCGGTGGATCGAGACCCTGCTCTGAGGCCTCGGGCCGACCGCGGCGCGAGCCGTGGCGTTAGCCGCGGATGCGGGTGAGGACGGTCCGAGCGCCCGTCGCGGGGCTCTCCAGCACGAGCGTGTCCGCGTCGATGCGCACCGCGAACCGCTCCGAGGCCATCCCTGACGCCGACAGCGTCAGCAGCGTGTCGCCGGAGATGGTGTAGCGCGCGTCGTACGCCTCGTCGCCCTCCGCGGCGCGCGTGACGATGCGCGCCGAGCCGTCGGCGAAGAAGGTCGTCCGCGAGGCGGGGCCGCCACCAGCGGGCTCCCACGTGCCGACGAGGCTGCCGCCGTCGTCGCACGCGGCCAGGGTGATCACGAAGGAGAGCAGGAGGAGGCGGGGCACGGCAGGGTGCGGTCGAGGGCTTCTAACTTAGCCGCCCACGCTCCTCGCCTCGATGCTCGACACGCCCGTCACGGCCTTCTTCCTGCTCATCAACGTTCTCGTCGGCGTGTACTCGCTCTTCGTGGAGCCGGACCTGATCGGGCGGTGGGCATTTCGCCCGGCCGCGGTGCGCAAGGGCGAGTGGGAACGGTGGATCACGGCCGGGTTCGTCCACACCGGCGTCGCGCACCTGCTTTTCAACATGGTGACGCTGTACTCGTTCGGGCCGCACATTGAGCGCCAGATCGGGTGGTGGCAGTTCCTGGTGGTGTACATGGGCTCCGAACTCGCCGCCAATGCGCTGACGTACTGGCGGCACCGCGACGACCCGGCGTACTCGGCCGTGGGCGCGTCGGGGGCGATCTCGGGCGTCGTGTTCTCGTTTGTGTTGTTCGCGCCGTGGGCGATGCTCGGCGTGCTGTTCGTGATCCCGATGCCGGCCATCGTGTTCGCGTTCCTCTACATCGCGTTCTCGATCTACGCGTCGAACCAGCAGGTCGGGCGCGTCGCGCACGAGGCGCACCTCGGCGGCGCGCTCGGCGGGATCGTGCTGACGCTGCTGCTCCACCCGCCCACGCTCGGCATCTTCCTGAGCCAGGTCGGGCTGTAGGTCAGTCCAGTAGGTCCACGAGGCCCGTGCACGAGGCGCGGCAGACGACGCCATCGGGTGCCGTGGCCGGGTCGCCGCCGACCCAGACGGCCTGCCAGCCCGCGCCGAGCGCGCCCTCGATGTCGGACGACCGCGAGTCGCCGACCATCAGCGTCTCGTGCGGGGCGATGGGGCGGCCCAGCGCCCGCGATGCCTCGGCGAGGGCGTGGTCGAACACGCCGCGGTGCGGCTTGGCCACGCCGACCTCTTCGGAGACGACCACGACGGCCGCGCGGCGCGCGATCTCGGGAAACCGGGCCAGCTTGCCGCGCTGCTGCTCCGTGAACCCGTTGGTCAGGATGCCGACCGGGAAGCGGTCGGCGACGGCGTGGAACGCCTCTTCCGCCCCCGCGGCCCACGTCCAGTGCGCGGCGTAGCGGTCGAGGTAGGCGTCCGAGAACGCGAGCGGGTCCAGCCCCGCCGCGCCGACCGTGGCGAGGAAGCGCTCGGAGCGGAGCCGCTTCAACTCGGCCGACGAGATGCGGCCCGCGCCGTAGTCTGCCCACAGAGCGGGGCCGTTGCTCGCGTTGTACGACGCGTGCAGGTGCGAGAGCGCGTGATGGCCAACGTGCTCGCCGAACGTCACGCGGAGGTCGGCGATGGCGGCGCGCTCGGCGTGCCGGTGGTCGAGGAGCGTGTCGTCGAGGTCGAAGAAGACGAAGGCGGGATAGGCCATGCGGGACGCGGGATGAGCAGAAGCAGAGGAACAGTCGAGGCGAGAGGTGCCGGGTGCCCATCTGCCCATCCCGAATCCCTTATCCCGCATCACCACCAAACTGCATTGCCATCATCGCGTATTCCTTGTCTTTTACGCCGCCGAGCTTGTCGAGCGCGTTCGTCAGCGACTTGTTGACGTCTAGGACCCAACTCATCTCGCACGCCTCGTAGCCGTCGCGGAGGCCGTTCACGATGGTCTGGTGGATCAGCAGCGCGTCGATGCCGCTGTTTCGGTACTCGGGGAGGATGCCCATGAGTGCCATCCGGATCTCGTAGATGCCGCCGGCTTTGATCGTTCCGAGCAGCTTCGCGAGCCCGGTCGGGAAGAGGCGTCCGTTGGGGAGCTTCTTGAGCGCCCGGTTGAGGTTCGGGAGCGACGCGGCGAAAGCGACCGGCCGGCCGGCGTCCTCGACGAACAGGAAGAGGTCCTTCTCGATGACCGGCTTGAGCTCCTTGGCGAGGTGCTGCGCCTCGTGGAGCGTGTACGGCACGTGCCCCCAGTTCTTCGCCCAGGCGACGTTGTAGATGGCCATCGCGGCCGCGACGTCGGCGTCGAAGCGGGCCATGTCCAGCGAGCGGATGGTGAGGGCCGGGTTGCGGCGCTGCACGAGAGCCGCCCCCCGCGCCATCCGCGAGATGTCGAGGTAGGCCGAGTGGATGTAGTAGGCCCACATCGTCATGGCGCGGTCGAAGCCGTACCGTGTGAGGAAGTCCTCGTAGAACGGCGGGTTGTACGGCAGCAGGATCGCCGGCGGCCGGTCGAAGCCGTCCACGAGCAGGCCCGAGACGTCGTTCATCGTGGGTGACGTCGGTCCGCGCACGCCCGTCAGGCCGCGCTCCTTGAGCCAGCCGGTCGCGGCGTCCAGCAGCGCCTCGGCGACGGCGTAGTCCTCGACGGTCTCGAAGAAGCCGAAGAAGCCGTTGCCGTCGTCGTACTTGGCGAGGTGCTGCCCGTTGACGATCGCCGCGATGCGCCCGACGACCTCCGGACGACCGTCCGCGCCCGGTCGCTCAGCGAGGAAGAGCCCGATCGAGCCGTGCTCGAAGAACGGGTTCTTCTTGGTGTTCAGGACGCCCTGCTGGTCCATCCGCAGCGGCGGGACGAAGTTGGGCTGCCCGCGGTAGAGCGTGTACGGCAGGTCCAGGAACCGGCCCCGGTCAGCCGAGGACGTGACGGGGCGGACAGTGACCCCGCCGGGGTGGGACAGGCTCTCGGACATCGGGTCGGGTCGGGTGCGCCCGAAGGTAGCCGCTGCCGCGCGGCCGGCCGCGGCGGGCGACCATGGCGGACGACGCCTGCGTCATCCCCGGTCCAACACAACCGCGTCCGCCTCGATCTCGACGACGAGGCCCTCGGCGATCAGGCGCACCACCTCCACCATCGTCGCGGCGGGGCGGATGTCGCCGAACGCCTCGCGGTGAGCCCGGCCGACCGCCTCCCACTGGCCGATGTCGGTCACGAACAGCCGCGTGCGCACGACGTCCGCGAGGCCCGCGCCCAGCTCCACGAGCGCCGCCTCGATCTTCCCGATGGCAACTGCCGTCTGCGCGTACGCGTCGCCGGGGGCGACGACGTTGCCGTCGGCGTCCGTCGCCGTCGTGCCCGCAACGGCGATGTGCGGGCCGACGCGGACGGCGCGGGAGTAGCCGACCACGGCGTCCCACGGCGTCCCGCTCGGAACCGACCGGCGCGTCCCGCTCGGACCGATCTCGCTCATCCCGAGTCGCCGTGGACGCCCGGCTCGCGGGCACCGGTCTCGGGCGAGCGGAACGGGGCGTGCCCGTTCTGGCCGGCGATCGCGGCGAGGCGTGCGGGACCCATCTTCCGGTCCGCCGTGATGATCTCGTGCTTCAGCCCGACCGTGCGGAAGGCGTCGAGGACCATGTCCAGCTCGGCGTCCGAGTGGGAGGCCATGTAGCTCGTCCGCATCAGGGCCTGGCCGCGCGGGACGGCCGGCGGGATGACCGGGTTCGAGAAGACGCCCGCCGCGAGGAGGTCCTTCCAGAACGCGAAGCAGGTGTACATCTCGCCGATGACGACCGGGATGATGGGAGTCTGGCTGGCCCAGACGTCGAAGCCGAGGTCGCGGAAGCCGTCGCGCATGTAGTCCGAGATCTGGGCGAGGCGGTCGAGCAGTTCGGGCTGCTCCTCCAGGATGTCCAGGCACGCGAGGACGGTCGCCACGTTGGCCGGCGGCATCGAGGCGCTGAAGATGTGCGTGGAG
>JANPJI010000405.1:0-1719 GCA_031425425.1 Rubricoccaceae bacterium | reverse complement strand
GTGCGCAAGAGGCCCGGCGGGATGGTGCGGACGGTCAGCCCGTCGCCCTCGGGCGTTGCCACGACGGCCCGGCGGTCGGTGACGACGTAGAGCGTGCGCCGGCTCTGCCGCCACACGCCGTACGGGGCCGAGAGCATCGCGAGCCCGATGAGGACGAAGGGCGTCCCGAAGAGCGGGAAGACGATCCCCCAGCCGTCGAGCGCGCCGGCGGCGCTCGCGGCCATGACGGTCCAGAAGACCGAGAAGGCCGTCCACGGCACGGCGAAGAACCAGATCCCGAAGGCGCGGACGGTGGCGCGGCCGGCGAGCGGCTGCGCAGCAAAGTCGACGCGTTCGTCGCGGGCGAGTTCGTCGCGGGCGATCGCGTCGAGGTCGGCGGGGAGCGAGTGGATCACGGGCCTGTGGGCGGGTGAGGCCGGATATCGCAGGACGCGCCCGCCGGATGCGCGCCGACGGGCGGCGCGTCCCGGACGGAACGCGCGCATTCCATCGCGCCGGGGCATCCGTATCCTCGCGCCCGTCCCCCGCCGTCTCGCCTGTGCGTCCTGTCCGCTCCGCCCTGCTCGTCGCCCTCGCGAGTGCCCTTCCGGTCGTCCTCGCGGGCTGCTTCACGCTCCGCTCGACGATCGCCGTCCGCCCGGACGGGAGCGGGACGCTCACCGAGGCGCTCGCTCTCTCGGGTCCGGCCCTCGCGATGATGGGCGACGGCGAGGCACCGCTGAGCACGGCCGCCGCCCTCCGCTCGCGGGCCGCGCGCCTCGGCGAGGGCGTCACGGTCGTCCGGAGCGACACGGCGGGCGGGGTCCGGACGACCGTCTACGCGTTCCCGAGCGTCGCCGTCCTGCGGTACACGCTGCCGGACAATGCGAGCGAGAGCGCGGACATCGCGCAGGTCGCGGGCACTCCGCCGCTCATCACGTTCGCCTTCGAGCCGGCCTCGGCGTCCGGCGCGGCAGCCACGCTGCGCATCGTCGTCCCCGAGCCGGCCGCGGCGGCCTGGCCCGCCCCGGACAGCGCGGCGGTCGCGGGGGCCGTGCAGCGGCTCCCGCTCGTGCGTGCCCTGCTCGGCGACGCCCACGCTACCGTCGAGGTCGTCGCCGAGGGCGAGGCGGTCGAGGGCGAACAGACGACGACGATGCTGGACCTCTCGTTCGACGCGCTGCTGGACCTCGTGGCGCAGAACCCGGAGCTGGGCACGCGCGCTGCGCCCCCGCTCGACGAGATCCGGCGTCTCGCGGAAGGCCGGGCGGGGGTCACGGTTCGGGCACCCGGCACGACGACGGTCCGCTTCCGCTAGCCTGCGGGCGTCTCGTCCGGCGCGGCGGCGAGGGCGGCGTCGCGGACGGCGAGGACGTGCGCGAGGGCCGCGGCGGCGTCTGCGGGGAGGTCGTCGGTGAACAGCGCCTCTTTGATGGCACCGGCCGCGGCGCGGTCCGCCCCGCGGAGGGCGGGCACGACGGCGACGAAGAGCGCCTCGCGGCGGCGCGCCTCGTCCAGCCGTCCGCGGACGTACGCGAGGGCCGGCTCGGGCTCGTTGGGCACCTCGCCGTCGAGGACCGCCTCGCGGACCCACGCCTTGAGCATGCCCACGGCGACGCCCTCGCCGGTGCCGAGCATCTCCATGATCTGCTCGCCCGTCACCGGCGGCTGCCAGTTGCGGAGCCCGTCGCGCGCCTCGACCTCGGCCATGCGCGTCTCGACGCGGTCGTAGCCGGCGAG
>JANPJI010000404.1:0-3351 GCA_031425425.1 Rubricoccaceae bacterium | reverse complement strand
GGTCGCGGGCCTCCTCATACCAGAAGCTGTGGAGGGCGAGCATCCCGGTCTCGATCTCGCGGGCCGCCGCGCCCGTCGCCGATGTCCGGACGTCGATGCGGCCGAGGATGAGGTCCGTGGACGGCGCGGCCATTCCGGCCGTCGGCCCGGGCGTGTCGTGCCCGGCGTGCTGGGCGTGAGCGGCTAGAGGGACGACGAGGGCGGCAAGGGCGGCGAGGCGGAGCATGGAGCCGGCGGCTATGGTCTGAAGAGGAGTCGACTCTGTCCCTGCGCCTTCAACCCGGGCTTCGGGCGGTACCCGCGCTACGGGACGACGACGGCCGCGCTCCGCGGGCCAAGCGTGATCCCCGAGTCCGCCCGCGACGCCTCGCCGACGGATACCTCGACCCGCCCCGCGACGTCCACCGTCTGCTCGGCGTCCGACACGTTGAGAGCGACGGTGACGGCGGCATCGCCCGCGCCGCGGCGGTAGACGAGCAGGCCCCGCGCGTCGTCGCGGACGAGCCACTCGACGGGCGTGGACGAGAGCGCGTCGGCGTGGACGCGGCGGAAGCGGGCAAGCGAGCGGTGAAAGTCGACGAGGCCGGCGTCGGGCACGACGGGGGCGGGGGGGACGGACCGGCCGAGCGCGTCGCCGGCTTCGGCGTCGTAGGCGAGGTCCGGCCAGACCATCGGGCGGCGGTTGTCGGGGTCGTCCGCGCCCCACATGCCCGCCTCGTCGCCGTAGTACACGACCGGCGCGCCGGGAAGGGTGAACTGGAGTACACGGTAGAGGCGGAGCGCGCGCGTCGCGTCGGGTCCGGGCCGCGCGCCCCAGTAGGCCGGCGCGTCGCGCAATCCCTCGCCCTGCTTGTAGCGCGCGCGCGGGTTGGCGAGCGTCGTGAGCAGGCGCGGCGTGTCGTGGCTTCCCGACATCGCCCACGAGGCGGCGAGGCGGTCGGCGGGGAGGCCGGTCCACACCGAGTCGAGGTGGGCGGCGAGCGCGGTGGGGCCGATCTGCGGTCCGCCCGGCAGCACGAACCGCCGCAGTGGCTCGAACGGGCGGTAGTGCATCACGCCGTCGAACACGCCGAGGTACGGCGCGGGGTCCGACATGACGGTCGGCCAGCGCTGCCACCAGATCTCGCCCACGATGAGCGCCTCGGGGTTGACGGCCTTGACGACCTCGCGGTAGCGTCGCCAGAAGCCGAGCGGGACCATCTCGGCCACGTCGAGGCGGAAGCCGTCGAGGCCGTCCGACGGGTCGCCGTCGCCGTCGGGGTCCAGCCAGCGCCGCGAGACGGCGAAGATGTGCTGCGCGACGGGCTCGACGAGGTCTCCGTCGTAGGGGATGCCGTCGTGCGGGTTGCCGGTGAGGTCTGTCTCGCGCCACTCGGGGAGCTCGGGGACGCCCGCCCAGCCGCGGTACGCGAACTCCGACGTGTCCGGCGTCGCCGGGTCGTCCCAGCGGTCGATGCGGTACCAGTCGGCAAACGGACTCGCCTCGCCGAGTTGGAGCACGCTCTGAAAGGCCGGGTGGTTCAGGCCCGTGTGGTTCCACGAATAGTCCAGCACGACGCGCATCCCGCGCGCGTGGGCGGCGCGGACGAGGTCGAGAAAGAGGCGGTCGGCGGACGTGAACGCCCACGTCTCGGGCCGGAGCAGGTCTTCCTGCGCGATGGCTGCGCGGTCGCCGGCCGGGTCCGGCCCCATGTCGGGGTCGACGTGGCGGAGGTCGGCAGCGTCGTACTTGTGGAGGCTCGGGCTGGTGTTGAGCGGGTTGAGGTAGAGGGCCGTGATGCCGAGGTCGTCGAGGTAGGGCAGCCGGTCGATCACGCCCTGGACGTCGCCGCCGTAGCGACGCAGGAAGACGGTCGTGTAGGGTTCGCCGGGAGCGAGGCGCTGCGCCCACGGCTCCTGCCGGGTCCAGTCGTGGGTCCACGGCGTCGGCTGCCAGCCGGCGGCGCGGAGGGCGGCCGCGCCGACGTGCGGCCATGCGCCGGTGAGGCTCTCCGGCGTCGGGTCGTTGGATGCGTCGCCGTTGGCGAAGCGCTCGGGGAAGACCTGGTACCACACGGCCGAGGCGGCCCACGCCGGGGCGGAGTCCGAGGGCGCGACGGGCTGGGCGGCGCTCGTCGTGGCGACGAGAGCTGCGAGGAGGACAGCACGCGAGAGCATTGGCACGGCGGAGGGCGCGGGTGGGCCGGAAAGGTAGAGGAGCGCTCCGTCGCAGGACGTCCGCCTCAGTCGGTTTCTCCGCCGAGGCGCACACGCCATCCGCGGACGGCACCGCGCTATGGCCGGAGGAGGCGCTCGGCCTGGCGGCGCGCCTCGCGCGCGGCGCGCAGCAGGTCGTCCCGCACGTCCGGGTCGGCCTCGCGGAGGGCGCGATCGGCGAGGCGCTCGGCGTCGGCCTGGAAGCGGGCCGCCTCGACCTCGGCGGCGTTGCGGGCGGCCTCGACGGCCCCGCGCGCGGCGTCCTCGGCCGCGCCCCGCGTCGCGTCGCGGAGGCGCTCCTCGATGGCGTTCGGCGCGTCCGGGTCGGGCTCGCCGAAGACGCCGTCCAGCGTCTCGCCGATGGCGTCGTCGGCCGCTTCGTCGAGGGTCTCGCCGAGGTCGTTCGGCTCGTCCGGCGGAAGCTCCTCGTCCGGAGGCAGGCTGTTGGGCGACGCGTCTTGCGGGGCGGGGCGGCTCTGGCCCGGCGGCGGGGCCTGGTCCACGACCGGCGGGGCCTGCGACTCGTCGCGGCGGAAGAGCGACGCGATGGCGTCGCCGGCCCACCGCAGCGCGCGGTCGACCGTGCTCGGCGCGAGCGGCAGCGCGTCGGGGAAGCGAGCCGCCCGGTCGATGAGGCGCTGCCGCTCGGCCGTCTGCAGGAAGTCGCCGACGACGCGGAGCGCGTTGTGCCCGCCCTGTTCCCAGTAGGACGAGCGGAACGTCACACGGGGATCGTCGAAGCCGACCCACGCGCCGGCCACGACGTCGGGGTGCATCGCCAGGAACCAGCCGTCGGCCCCGTTCTGCGTCGTGCCCGTCTTGCCGGCCACGTCGCCGCGGACGCCGAACGTGGACCGGAGCCCGCGCCCGGTCCCGCGGTCGACCGCCCCGCGGAGCATGTCGACGAGCGTGAGCGCGACCGCCGGGTCGAGCGCGCGGCGCGGGGTGGGGGCGAACCGGGCGACCTCGCGGCCCTCGCGGTCCGTGATGTGCGTCACGAGCAGCGGCGGGCGGTAGAGCCCCGCCGAGCCCATCGTGGCGTACGCGCTCTTCATCTCCAGTAGCGTCACGTCGGACGTGCCGCGCGCGTGCCTCGGCACGGCGTCGAGCGGGCTCCGGACGCCCATGCGCCGCGCCGTCCGCGCCACGTCGCCC
>JANPJI010000403.1:0-5161 GCA_031425425.1 Rubricoccaceae bacterium | reverse complement strand
TCGAGCGCCCGCATGAGCGCCCCGGCGACGGCCGGCGGCACGTCGGCGTCGAAGGCGGTCGGGAGCGGGAACGGCTCGTCCACGATGGCCCGCATGACCGTGAACTCGCCCGTGGAGCGGTCGAACGGGAGCCGCCCCGCGAGCGCCTCGTAGGCCGTCAGGCCGAGCGAGAAGAGGTCGCTGCGGCCGTCGAGCGTCGGGAGGGCGCGGATCTGCTCGGGCGACATGTAGGCGAGCGTCCCGGCGACGGCCTGCGTGACCGTCGCCTCGCCGTCGGCCTGGAGCCGGGCGAGGCCGAAGTCGGTGAGCTTGATCGTCCCGTCCTTCGTCAGGAGCACGTTGCGCGGCTTGATGTCGCGGTGGACGACGCCGACGGCGTGGGCCGCTTCGAGCCCGAGCAGCATCTGGCGCAGGTACGGCCACAGCGTGCGCCACGGCATCGGCCCCTCGGCCAAGCGCGCGTAGAAGTCGCCGCCGTCGACGTACTCCATGACGATAAACAGGCCATGCTCGGTCTCCCGGAGGGCCATCACGCGGACGATGTGCGGGCTCGCCACGCGGGCCATCGCGCGTGCCTCGGTCCGGAACCGCCGCACGAACGTCGCGTCGCGCGCGAACGCGGCGCTGATGGACTTGAGCGCGACGGGGATGCCGAGCGCGGTGTCCTCGGCCTCGTACACGACGCCCATCCCGCCGCGCCCGAGCACGCGCCGAATGTGGTACTCCCCGACGCGGACGCCCACGAGCGGGTCCGCGGGCCGCGGCGGGGGCGTCGTGAGGGGGCGTGTCTCGGAGTCGTCACTCATGGCAGGCGGGGGCGCAGTCGTGGCGGGCTCAGGCGAGGACGTGGACGACGACGGCGGTCGCGTTGTCGCGGCTGCCGCGGGCGCTCGCGAGCGCGACGAGCCACTCGGCCGCCTCCTGGGCCGAGTACAGGCCGACGGCCCGCCGGAGCTCGTCCGCCGGGACGGGCTCAAGCCCGTCCGAGCACAGCACGAAGCGGTCGTCCGGCAGGGCCGGGCCGGCGTCGAAGGCGTCCACCTGGACGTCCGGCTGCACGCCGAGCGCGCGCGTGAGGTGGTGCCGCCGCGCCCGGGCGACCTCGGCGAAGCCCGGCTGCGACCGCGCCGCCTCGGCGACCGTGTGGTCCGTCGTGAGCTGTTCGAGGACGCCGCCGCGGACGCGGTAGGCGCGGCTGTCGCCGACGTGGCCCACCGTCGCCCGGCCGCCGGCCACGAGCAGGACGGTGCAGGTGGTGCCCATCCGGCGGAGGTGCCCGCCCGTGTTGGCCCGCGCCCACACGGCCGCGTTGGCCGCGCCGATGGCCCCGCCGAGGAGGGCCGCCGCGTCGCCGTCGGTGCGGGTGCCCGCCCGCGCGTAGGCGATCAGGGCGGCGACGGCGACCTGGCTCGCCTCGCCGCCCGCCTCGTGCCCGCCCATGCCGTCGGCGACGATAAAGAGGGCCGGCTGGGCGACCGGCCCTGCCGCCCCGGCGGCGTGCGCGCCGACGGCGGCCGCGCTCGGGACGGCCGCCGTCGGGAGCGCGCCGTAGCTGTCCTGGTTCTCGACGCGGACCGAGCCGACGTCCGTACACGCCCCGGCGACGACGCGCAGGGGAGCGGGGCGGACGGCACCCGCAGCCGGGGCGCTCGCGGCGGGAGCGGAGGGGGACGGTGTGGACATGGCGCGTCTGGGCCAGGGCGTCTGGCGGCTAGGGCGTCTGGCGGCGCTCCAGCGCGCTCGTGCCGAGGCGGGTGGGCGGGCGGGACGGGTCGCGGTCGTCGCGGACGCCGCCGCTTCCGGCGAGGGCCGCGGCCGAGAGCGGCGGGTCCATGTCGATCCCGAACATGCGCGGGTTCTGGCCGATCACGGCCGCGGCGAAGATGTTCATGACGTAGCCCTTGGTCTCGTCCGGCATCCGGTTGCGGTACTCGGTCAGGAAGCGCCAGTAGGTCCGGTGCTCGGGGTCGTTGGCGATGCCGCGCATGTTCTGCTTCACGCGGTGCTCGCCCCAGTTGTAGGACGCGCACACGAGGAGGCCGCTGGCCTGCGAGAGGTGCACGTAGATGTCGTGCAGGTAGCGCGCCGCGGCGTCGGCGGCGGCGTCGAAGTCGTGGCGCTCGTCGAGCGGGTCGTAGACGCCCTGCGCGACGAGCGGGCCGGTCTCGAGGCCGTAGCGGCGGCCCGTCTCGGGGATGAACTGCCACGCGCCCTTGGCGTGGCCGTAGCGCGTCCACGGCCCGACGATGCGGGTGTCGTAGTTGCTCTCCTGGAGGGCGAGGTAGAAGAACTCGGGCGGCAACCCGTTGCGCCGCAACGCGGCCACGGTGACGGGGATGTAGCCGTTGACCTGGGCGGTGCGGACGGCCGTCTGGAACCGGTTCGAGTTGCGCCACCGCGCGACGTACACCTTGACCTCGTCCACGAACGCGGGCGGGATGGTGAGCTCGCTCTCGCCGAAGGCGCGCGCGACGCGGTAGATGGCCTCCTCCTCGGACGAGAGGCCGTCGTAGACGCCGAGGCCGCGCACGAACTGGTCGTAGCGGGCCGCCGTCTGCCGGCGCGCGTCGAGCGCCAGGTCCAGGGTCACCCGCAGGCTGTCCGCGCTCTCGGGGTGCGCCTCGATCTGCTGCTCGACGGCCACGACCTGCTGCGCGACGGCCACGTTGTAGGTCTGGAGCTGGTAGAAGAGCTGCTGGGCCTGCCCGCGCAGCTGCCGCACCGTGTACTCGCGGTAGCCCGCGTAGCCGACTGCGACGACGCACAGAACGAGCGTCGCCGAGAGGAGCACGCGGTACCGCGACTGCCGCGACTGGTGCTCCTTCTCGGTCGCCTGCTGGATGTCGACGTAGGCCTGGCGGATGAAGCGCGTCCGCTCGCCGGCGTCGGGGTCGTCGGCGTCGTCGGTGAAGTAGTGCTTGACGACGTGCTCGTAGGAAAGCGGGACGCCGTCGGCTGGCGGGTGAGGCGCGTCTCCGCCCCGCGCCTCCACCGAGGCGTCGGTCGTCTCGGGGGCCGCTGCCGTTTCGGATGCAGTTGGCTCCTCCGAGGCGTCCGTCCCCGGGGCGTCTGGCAGGGAGGGAGCCGCCGGGAATGCGTTCGCGGCGAGCCGCTCCACGTCGGACGGCTCGGGGGCGAACCGGAGCGGGTTGTCGTCGGCCGCGACCGGCTCCTCGGGCAGGCCGCCAGCCGCGACGCCGACGGCCGTACCGACCGCCACGCGCGCCGCGACGCCAACCGCCGCGCCGACCGCGGACAGCGTCAGGTGCGGCCCGCCCTCGCCGACCTGCACGTCCACGTCTCCCACGACCTCCGCCCGGCCGACGCGCGCGCCGCCCACGAGCAGCCCGTTGGCGCTGCCGAGGTCCTCCACCCACCACGTCCCGCCGTCGGGAAACACGCGCAGGTGCGTCCGGCTGACGCGCGGGTGCCCGTCGAAGCAGACGTCGCAGACCGCCTCGCGCCCCACGTGGAACGGCCGGTCGAACTCCCACGCGCCGTCGCTCCCTACCACGCGCAGCGTCGGGGGCGCGGCGGGCTCGCGGCGGTCACTGTCCATCGGCCGGGGCGTCTTTGGGGACCTCGATCCCAAACACGACGCCCACCGGGTCGGGGAGCACGCGCGCGGGCGGCCGGAGGCGGACGCCGAACGTCCGCGAGGTCGCGGTCTCGTGCTCGGGCATCGCCTGCACGGTCACGGCGTCGTCGGGCAGCGCCGCACCGGTCGAGAGGAGCGCGCGGAAGCGGGCCGCGATCTCGTCGAGGGCCGCCAGGTCGTCCATCCCGGCCAGCTCCGGCCCCATCGCGAGGGCGCGGTGCGAGGCGATGGCGGTGAAGACGGCCGTCGGGAGGCTCGCCTGCGCCCGGGCGTCGGGCGAGGCGTCCTCGGGGCGGGCGACGGTCGCCGGGGGGCCGAGGACGGCGCGGTCGGCCTGGAGCGGACCCGAGAGGCCGAGCAGGCCCGCCCGGCCGAGGTCCAGGAGCACGCTGTCGCCGAAGGCGGCGGCGAGGGGCAGCGCCCCCATGCGCGTCTTGCGCACCGTGAGGCCCTCGACGACGGCCCCGGCCCCGGCCGTCGGCCAGCCCGTCTCGGCGTGGCGCGCGGCCATCGCCGCGGCGACGAGCAGCGCGCCGCCGCCCCAGAGCGTCTCGCCGCCCTCGACGCCGTGCGCGCGGTCGGGGTGGTCCGGGCCGAACGGCGGGCGGAGCACGAACGGGGGCAGCGCGAGCGACAGGAACGCGGCCTCGGGGCGGTCCCGCAGCGAGCGGAAGGCGGCGTACTCGGGCCGGTCGAGGTGTGTCACGGCGGGCGGGAGCCGCGCGAGGTCGGTCGGCGCGTCGAGCCCGAAGAAGGCCGGCGCGGCGGACGCTACGACGGGCACCTGGAGGCTCGCGCCGCTCGCGGCGAGGTCAGCGAGGGCCGCGAGGTCGGCCGAGGTCGCCTCGAAGGCGTGGTCCACGACGACCGTGGCGAGCGGGACGCGCTGGAGGCCGTCGGCGTGCTCGGGCAGCAGCACCTGGAAGTGGAGCGCCTCGGCGAGGGCCTCCTTCGGGGCCGCGAGCACGTCGAGGCGCGCCCCGCGGCGGAACGCGAGGCGGTCCACGAGGAACTTGAGCCCGCGCCACGCGGCCTCCATCCGGCGGACGTCCGGGTGGGCCAGCACGGCGAGCACCTGCGCGCGGAGGCGCGCGTCGAGGTCCGCGAGGACGCCGTCCGCCGCTGCGGCGTCGATGCCGGAGGCGGCCTTCTGGCCCACGGCGGCCCCGACGAGCGCGTCCAGCACGCCGCCCGAGGCGGGCCGGGCCGGCGCGTCCGGCGCGCCGTCGATGGAGACCATGCCGAGGAGCCGGTCGAGGCCGTCGTCGCCTGCCGGCGGCGGAGCCCCGGCCAGACGTGCGCGGACCGCCTCGGCGAGGGCGTCGGCCCCGTCGACGCCCGTGTCGGCCAGCCGGGCGCGGAGGCCGTCGAGGTCGAGGCTGCCCGCCCGCGCCTCGGCGACGGCCGCTCGGGCGGCGGCGACGGCGGCAGGGGCGGCAGCAGGGGCCGACGACGGGCTCGACCGGCTCCTCGGCATGGTCTCCCTGGACGGCGCGCCGGACGCGCCGGCCCGGCCCACCTCGGGCGGCGTGGTGGACGCGCTCGGCGGTGCCGCCGTGGGCC
>JANPJI010000402.1:0-6762 GCA_031425425.1 Rubricoccaceae bacterium | reverse complement strand
CGCCGGCGCGGACGAGGGCGGTCGCCGCAGGGCGCAGGCTCGGCGTGAGCGTCGCGAGCCCGCCGCCGACGACGGCGACCGGCGCGCGGCCGGCTCCGATGGCCACCTTCTGCACGGCCACGTCGAACCCGTGCGCGATCCCGACGGCGAGCCCCGCGCCCGCGGAGACGACGTGCCGGGCCAGTCGCTGCGCGGCCTCGAACGGCTCGGCCGGGACCGGCGGCCGGCCGAGGATGGCCAGGAGCGGGCCGCCGAGGGCGGCGACGTTCCCGTACGCGTAGAGCACGACGGGACGATCGGCCCGCCCGAGCGCGTTCAGCCCCGCCGGCCACGCCGCGTCGCCGGGGGTGAGCACGCGGACGCCCGTCGCGGCGAGGCGGTCCGTCTCCGCCCCGGCCGCGGCGAGCGCCGCATCGAGGGCATCCGAGAACAGGAGGTCTACGGTCCGGTCCGCCTTCGGAGCACCTTTGAGGCGCAGCAGGACCTGCTCGCGCGGCGTCGCGCGGAGCGCCTCGGCGGTGGGGAAGCGGTCCAGCAGGCGCGTCGCCGTCACGCGGCCAACGCCGTCGAGCGCGAGCAGGGCGAGGGCGAGCCGGGCGGACTCGGTGGGGGGCGGCAGCGTCATGGGGAGCGGCGAACGGACGGAACGTTACGAATCCGCGCCGCGGGGGTCCTTTCGACACGCGCGCGGCAGCGGAGCGGGGCGTCCTGCGGTGGGATGGGCCACGGCACCGCGTTTGCTCGCCCGTCCGCGTTCCCCGCCCCCGCATGGACGCACCGCTCCGCCTGCTCCTCGTCGCCGACCCCGCCGCCGCCGGTCGGGCGGTCGAGCCTGTCCGCCGGCACGTGCCGGTCGAGGCCGCGGTCGCCCCGTCGGAGGCCGTTCTCGGCGCGGCCCTCCGCGACGCGACGTGGGACGCCGTCCTGTTCGTCCCGGGCGGCCCCGTCTCCGACGCCGAGGTCGGCCGCGCGATGGCCGCCGCTGCGGCAGCCGGCCGGGCGGTTCCGCTCGTCGTCGTGTGCGAGGGGGGCGTTCCCGAGGCGCTCGCGGGCATCGCCGCGACCGCGCTCCCCGCCGACGGGCTTGAGGCGCTCCCGTTCGTGCTGACCTCGCTGGCAGCCGAGACCGCCGCCGCGGCCCCGGACGCCTTCGTGGGCGCGGCCAACGCGGCGCTCGCGGAGAGTGCGCGCGTGACCGCGGCGCTTCCCGGTGCCCTGGCCGCCGCGTCGAAGCCGCCGGTGCTTGCGGACCGTGCCGCTCCGGCCTCTGCGCCTACGCCGGCCGCCACGCCGGCCGCCACGCCGGACGCGTCGGCGATGTCACGCGAGGCCGAGAGCCTCGCCCAGCACCTCCCCATCGGCGTCTACCGGAGCTCGCCCGACGGGCGCATCCTCTACGCCAACCCCGCCCTCGCCGACGTCCTCGGTCTCGACAGCGTCGCGGCGCTCCCCAGCGTCGACGTCGCCCGGCTCGGGTACCCCCGCGACACGTTCGCCGAGGAGATCCGCCGGACCGGGTCGGTCCGCAACCTCACCGTCCGCTGGACGAACCCGCGCGGGCAGACCGTGTACACGCGCGAGAACGCCCGGGCGGTCGTAGACGCGCACGGGACTCTCGTGTGCTACGAGGGAACGATGGAGGACGTCACAGCCGAGGCCGAGGCCCGCGCGTCCGAGCGCCTGCGGGCGCGCCACCACGAGGCCGTCGTCCGCTTCGCCGAGGCCGCCGACGGCGCGCAGACGCCCGCCGCGCTCCACGACGCCGCCGTCCGCGCGCTCCACGAGGCGATGCAGTCCGACTGGGTGCTGCTCGTCCGCCACGACTCCGCCGCCGACGGCGGCGGACCCGAGGGCGAGCCGTCGGCGGGTCGCAACGTCGCCGCGGCGTGGGCGGGGCACGTCCCCGCCTCGGCTGCGGCGACGCTCACCGCCGACCCCATCTTCGCCGGGATGCCGGTCGTGCCGGAGCCGGTCCTGATCCGCGACGCGTCGGCGGCCATGGTCGCGTGGTTGCCGGCGTCGATCCGGGAGCTGATGGAGGCGCACGGGATGCGCGGGCTGGGCTGCTTCCCGCTCCACCGCGCCGGCGAGCCGCTCGGCGCGCTCATCGTCGGGTACGCGACGGCCCACACGTTCACGCCGGTCGAGCGGCAGGCGGCCGAGGTGCTCGCGTGGCACCTCGCGGGGCACCTCGCGCGGCACCGCGCCGAGCAGGACCTCCGCGATTCCGAGGCGAGCCTCCGCTTTATCGCCGCGCACTCGGCGCAGGTCCTCTACCGGCTCCGCTACACGCCCGACGGGGCCGCGTTCGACTACCTCAGCCCGGCCGTCGAGGCGCTGACCGGCTATGCGCCGGCCGCGCTCGCCGCCGCAGGCGGACTCGCCGCACTCATCGAGGAGCGCGAGGTGTTCGCCGGGGCGGGCCTCTTCCGCGGCCCCGCGCAGGGCGCGACGCACTATCACGCCGCCTACCGGCTCCGGACCAGGGGCGGCGAGGAGCGGTGGGTCGAGAACCACGCGTACCCGTGGCACGACGAGGCCGGCGCGGCCGTCGGGCTCGTCGGGGCGCTCCAGGACGTCACGGACCGGAAGGTCCACGACGACCAGATCGCCGACGCGCAGCAGCAGGCGCTCGCGCGCCAGAGCGCGCTCGTCGAGCTGTCGCGCATCGACACGGCCGAGGCCGTCGCGGTCCGCGCGGCCGAGCTCGCCTGCGCGGCCGTCGGAGCCGACGCCGCCTCGGTGTGGCTCGTCGACGGCCCGTGGATGGCCTGCCGCGCGCTCCACACCGCGCCCCGCGCCGACGGAGGCGTCCGCGACGCCGCCCTCGTCACGCCGTCGTACCCCGCCGACGCCTTCGAGGCCGCGCTGAGCGAGCTCCGCGGCCAGCGCTCGCTGGCCGTCGACGACGTCGCGGCCGACGGCCGGGCCCAGCAGGCCGGCTTCGGACCGCTCGTCGAGGCGCTCGGGCTGCGCGCGTTCGTGGCCTCGCCCGTCCGCCGCGGCACCGAGACCGTCGGCATGGTGGTCCTGCACCGCACGGCCGCGGCCGAGCCGTGGACCGCCGCCGAGACCGAGTTCGCCGGTGCCCTCGCCGACGCGGTCGCCCTCGCCGTCGAGCGCGACGAGCGGTCGCTGGCCGAGGGTGCGCTCCGCCGCTCCGAGGCCCGCTACCGCGTCCTCGCCGGCCTCACGAGCGACTACGCCTTCGCCATCTGGACGCGCCCCGACGGCACGAGCGCCATCGCCTGGGCCACTGAGGCCGTCGCGCGGATCTCGGGCTTCGCGCCCGAGGAGATCGCGGACGAGCACGGGTTCCGCGCCATCATCCACCCCGAGTCGCTCGCCGCGGTCCAGGCCGCCCTCGCGGACCTTCACGAGGGGGCGGCCGCGCGCTTCGAGGCCCGGATCGTCGCGCGGAGCGGCGAGACGCGGTGGGTGCAGCACAGCGCCCGCACGGGCGAGGTCGCACCGGACGGCTCGCGGCTCGTCTACCACAGCGGCCAGGACGTCTCGGAACGCAAGCAGTTCGAGGCCGACCTCGTCACCGCCCGCGAGCAGGCCGAGGACATGGCCCGCCTCAAGACGGCCTTCCTGGCCAACATGAGCCACGAGATCCGGACGCCGCTCACGGGCATCCTCGGCTACGCCGAGCTGCTCGCCGACGAGGTCTCGGACGAACAGCGCGACTTCGTCGCGGCGATCTCGCAGAGCGGGAACCGCCTGCTGGACACGCTCAACTCGGTCCTCGACCTCGCCCGGCTCGAAGCCGACGGCGTCCGCCCGGACCTCCGGCCCGTCGACGTCGCCGCCGAGGTCCGCGACGCGGCCCGCCTGCTCGCCGCTCTCGCGGCCAAGCGCGGGCTGACGCTGGACGTCGACGCCGCCGCCCCGGCGACGGCCCTGCTCGACGCGACGTGCCTCAGCCGGATCGTGATCAACCTCGTCGGCAACGCGCTCAAGTTCACCGAGACCGGCGGCGTCCGCGTCTCCGTGGACACCGCCGCGGGCCGCGTCCGGGTCCGCGTCGCGGACACCGGCATCGGCATCTCGGAGGCGTTCCTGCCGCACCTCTTCGACGAGTTCCGCCAGGAGACGGACGGGCCGGGGCGCAGCCACGAGGGCTCCGGCCTGGGCCTCTCGATCACCAAGCGCCTCGCCGACCTCATGGGCGGCCGCGTCGAGGTCAAGAGCTGCCGCCCCGGCGGATCCACATTCACCGTCTCGTTCCCGGCCACCTCGTTCCCGGCCACCTCGGCCCCGGCCACCTCGGCCCCGGCCGTTCCGGCCCCGGCCACCGCGGCTGGAGCGGCCGACGCCGCTCTGCCCTCGATGGGCGACGGACTCGCCCGGTCCGACTCGGACCTTCGCATCGGGTCGCCCGCTCCGGCGGGACGGCCCCTGGCCCTCGCCGCCGCCCCGGACCACCCGCCCGAGAACGCGCCCTCCCGTTCGTTCGACTCTATCCCGCCGGACTCTCCGGCCCCGGCCGCCCCGGAACCTGCCCCGACCGCCATGTTCGACTTCCGCTTCAAGTCCCCAGCCGCGCCTGCTACGCCCGCCGAGCCCACCTCCGCCGAGGACGTCGAGTGGACGGCCCCGCCGCCGCCCGCCGCCCCGCTCGCCGACGATTCTGGACTGGCCGCCCCGGCGTGGGGCGCGCCGGTGACAGCGTCGCCCGCGTTCGCCTCCCCGTTCGACGCCCCGGAGGTGCCCGACGCCTCCGTGGACGTCCTTCCGCCCGGCGGCCCTGCCGGCGGGGATGGGCCGCCCGTGCTGATCGTGCGGCCCCCGCTCGAAGCCCCGCCGCTCGCAGACCCGTCCGACGGCGACCCCCGCCCGCCGGTCCTGGTCGTCGAGGACAACATCGACACGCGGATGCTCCTGGACCGCATCCTCCGCGGGACCTACAACGTGACCGCCGTCGGCGACGCCCGCTCCGCCCTCGCGGCGATGACCCAGAAGCGGTTCCGCGGGTTCGTGCTCGACATCAACCTCGGCGGCAAGGAGACCGGCACGAACGTGCTCCGCGTCGCCCGCTCGATCGAGGGCTACGCCGACGTGTACGCCGTCGCCCTGACAGCGTACGCGCTCCCCGGCGACCGCGACCGGCTCATCGAGTCGGGCTTCGACGAGTACATCTCGAAGCCGTTCACCCGGCAGTCGCTGATGGACGCGCTCGCGGCCGGCATCCGGGCGTAGCGCCTGCGCGTCGGCACCGCGCTCCGTACCCTGTCGTCCGGACCCCGACCCCCTCCGGACGATGCTCTCCGACAGCCAGCCCCGCCCGCGTGGGGTCCTCGCCCGCCTGTTTGGCCGCGCCGGGTTCGGCCGCGCCGAGGCCGGTGCGCCCGACGACCCGACCCCGGTCCCCACCGGCGGCGGTGGCGGAACGGCCCTCTCGCTCACCGGCGGCGGCGCGCGGGCGGCCTACCAGGCCGGCGTCCTCCGCGGCGTCGCCCGCGTCGCGCCCGGCTTCCGGCCAGACCTCCTCACGGGTGTCTCGGCGGGCGGTCTCAACGCGGCCTTTCTCGCCGCCGGCGCGCACCGCCCGTTTGCCGAGGCGACCGAGCACCTCGTCGAGACGTGGAGGCAGCTTCGCGCCGACCACGTGTACCGCCTCGACCGGCCCGGCGTCGCGACCGCCGTCGCCCGGCTCGTCCGCCGCCCGCCGACCGTCGAGCCCCCGGCCGAGGGCGGCTTCCTGGACACGACGCCGCTCCACGCCTTCGTCGCCGAGCACATCGGCCCGCTCGGCCAGCCCGTCGACGCCATCGCGGCCGCCATCGCGGCGGGCGCGCTCCGCGCCCTCGCCATCACGGCGACGTCGTACACGACCGGCGAGTCGGTGACGTGGGTTCAGGGTGGCCACGACGCGCTGTGGGACCAGCCGAACGCGCGCTACGTCCGGGCGCGGATCCGCCCCGAGCACGTGCTCGCGTCGTCCGCGCTGCCGTTCTTCTTCCCGGCCGTCTCGGTCGCCGACGAGATCGTGGGCTCGGGGTGGTACGGCGACGGCGGCATTCGCCTGACGGCCCCGCTCTCGCCTGCGCTGCGGCTCGGCGCGGACCGCATCCTGTCCATCAACACGCGCGCCGCAGGCACGCCGGCCGCGGCCGACCCGGCATACCCGCCCGCGAGCCGCGTCCTCGGCGTGCTCATGAACGCCGTCTTCCTGGACGTCCTGGACCGCGACGCGCAGACGCTCCGCCGCGTCAACGCGCTCCTGGCGTCGCTGCCGCCGGCCGAGTGGCGCGGCTTCCGGCCCGTGGACCTGCTCGTGATCCGCCCGTCCGTGGACCTCGCGCGGCTCGCGAGCGGCTACGAGCCCGTCCTGCCGCCGTCGATGCGGGTCGCCCTGGGGGGCATGGCCGGCGGCGCGGGCAAGAGCCCGGACTGGCTCTCGATGCTCCTCTTCGACGCGGGCTACGTCGAGCGCCTCGTCGCCCTCGGCGAGGCCGACGTCGAGGCGCGGGCCGACGAGGTCGCCGCCTTCCTCGCGCCCCGGGCCGCGATCGCGACCCCGTGATCACGGCGACGGCTGGCGGCGCTCGCTGAGGAGCGGCCGCAGCGTGTCGATGCCGAGCGACTGCCACGGGCGGCCGTCGAGGTACACCGGCCGGCCGAACGCCTCGGCGTAGGTCACGAGCCGGTGCCCGACCCGGCCGTAGTCCGGGAAGGAGGGCGGGACGACGATCCGCACGCGCTGGCCCATCCGCCGGCCCACGACATCGATGCCGGCCGCGCCCACGTCCACCCACG
>JANPJI010000401.1:0-8432 GCA_031425425.1 Rubricoccaceae bacterium | reverse complement strand
GGCGTCGCCCGCCCGGCCCGGACCGATCTTGCCGTCTCTCGTTGCCCCGCCTCGCCGTGCCCTTTTCAGACGTCATCGGACAGGAACGCGCGACCGGCGTGCTTGCGCACGCGCTCTCTTCGGGGCGCATCGCGCACGCGTACCTCCTTCACGGGCCGGCCGGGAGCGGCACGCGAGCCGCAGCGCTCGCACTCGGGCAGGCGCTCCTGTGCGAGCGCCGCGGCACGACCGCCCCCGCCGACGACGCCTGCGGGACGTGCTCTGCCTGCACGCGCGCCGCGCGCCTCGTCCACCCCGACCTCCACGTCTACCTCCCCTTCCCGAAGACGAGCCCGCAGGCGACCCGCGACGAGCGCCCGCCGGACTACGCCGAGCGACTCGAACGCCTCGCCGCCGACCCGTACGCCCCCGCGGACTACCGCGCCCGCGCCAAACTCGGCGACGCCGCGCCGTCGACCAAGCCGGTCGAGCACCGCCGCATCCCGATGGGGCCGGACGAGGGGTTCGAGCGCGACATGCGCTTCGCGCCCGTCGAGGGCCGCCGGACGGTCGGGGTGCTCGTGGATGCGGACCGGCTCCGGGTCGAAGCGGCCAACTCGGCGCTGAAGCTGCTCGAAGAGCCCAACCCGTCTGCGCTGCTCATCCTCACGACGGAGCGCCCGGATCAGATCCTGCCCACGATCCTGTCGCGCTGCCAGCAGGTCCGCTTCGACCCGCTCGCGCCCGACGTCCTCGAAGCCGCGCTCGTCGCCCGGCAGGGCGTCGAGCCGGCTCGGGCCGCGTTCGTGGCTCGGATGGCGGACGGGTCCTACACGCGGGCGCTGGAACTCGTCTCGTCCGAGGCGCTGGCCGAGCACCGCGACCTCGCGCTGAACTTTCTGCGGGCGGCCTACTCGGGCCGCCCCGAGCGCCTCGCGCCGGTCGTGGACCGCGCCGCCGGGCTCGGCCGCGAGGCGCTCAAAGGCTGGCTCGGGCTCGTCCTCGCGTGGGTCCGCGACCTCGTCCTCGTGCGGGCCGCCGGACCGGCCGCGCCGATCGTGAACGTGGACCAGACCGCCGCGATCGTCGCGTTCGTCGCCCATCTCCCCGACGCCGACCTCGCCGCGATGGCAGGGCTCGTCGAGGAGGCGGGCGTCGCTCTGCGGGCCAACCCCTCCCCGGCGCTCGTCCTCGCCGTGCTCGGCCACGCCCTCGCGGACGCGATGCGCGGGCGCGGAGCCAGCCGCCTCGTCACACCGCTCGATCACGCTGCGTGAAACAGAGAACGCGCCGCTCGGGAGGTCGAGCCGCGCGTTCAGCAGGTCCAGCCTCGCCCGACGGGCGCTGGCGGGGCGCTGCCTAGAACTGGAAGACGACCCACACGCCGAGCCCGACGAGGGCAGCAGCGGCAGTCATCACGGGGATGAGGCGGTTCATCGGTGTGGTGGAGTGGGAATGAGGGGCTCCCATTGGTCAAGAACCGGTGAACCGGAACAAAACCGAATCCAAAGTAGCGGCGGGGTGGGTTAGGTGCAACGCTCAGCCGGCCACAACTGAAAGAAACTTCAGGAAATCCCTGAGAACCGCGTTAAGGCACGGCCTGCGCCCGCACAGCGGGACACGCGCCTGGCGGACGGGTTGTGACACCAGTGCGCCGAAGGCGGAGCGCAGCCCGGCACGGCGTTCGCACCCCACCCCGTTTTCGCGGTCTACCGGCCGCGGCCGCCCCATCTTCGAGCCTCACGCCCGCCACTCGATGACCTCGTCTCCCCGCCTCGTCCTCGCAGCGGTCTGCTCCGGCCTGGCCCTGCTCGCGTGTGGCCCCCTCGCCCGACCGCCCGCCCCACGTGCCGCCGCTCCGGCAACGGCCACCGCCATCGTCACGACGGGCCACCCCGAGGCGAGCGCAGTCGGGCTCGCCGTGCTCCGTGCCGGCGGCAACGCCGTCGACGCGGCCGTCGCGGTGGGCTTCGCCCTGGCAGCCGTGCTCCCGGACGCCGGCAACGTCGGCGGGGGCGGCTTCCTCGTGCTCCGCCGGGCCGACGGGACGGCGACCTCGTGGGACTTCCGCGAGACGGCCCCGGCCGCTGCCACGCGCGGCATGTTCGTGGACTCGGCCGGGGTGCCCGTTCCGGGCCGGAGCACGACGGGCCACCTCGCTGTCGGCGTCCCCGGGACGGTCGCGGGCCTGCTCGCCGTGCACGCGGCCGAGGGACGGCTCCCGCTCGCAGACCTGATCGCGCCCGCGATCCGCCTCGCTGAGGGCCACACGCTCACGGTCCGCGCATCGGGCCTGCTCCAGCGCTACCGCGCCGACTTCGCCGCGACCGAGTCCGCCTCGCGCCTGTTCGTCCGCCCCGAGCCGTGGCAGGTGGGAGAGACGTTCGCCAACCCCGACCTCGCCGCGACGCTCCGTCGCATTCAGGACGACGGCCGAGACGGCTTTTACCGCGGCGAGACGGCCCGCCTCATCGCCCGGGAGATGCGCCGCGGCGGCGGGCTCGTCACCGAGGCGGACCTCGCGGCGTACCGAGCCGTCGAGCGGCCCGTGCTCCGGGGGCGCTACCGCGGCTACCGCATCATCACGATGCCGCCGCCGTCGTCGGGCGGGATCGCGCTGCTCCAGGTGCTCCGGGCGGTCGAGCCGGTTCCGGTCGGCGCGCTGGGCAGCCAGAGCCCGGCCGTGCTCCACCGGCTCGGCGAGGCGCTCCGGCGGGCCTTCGCGGACCGCGCCCGCTACGTCGGCGACCCGGCGTTCGCGCGCGTGCCCGCAGCGGGCCTCGTGGACTCGGCGTACGTCGCCGGGCGCATGGCGACGTTCGACGCGGGCCGGGTGTCGGCTAGCCTGAGCGTCCAGGCCGGCCGGCCCGCCGCGGGGGTGGAGCCGACCGAGACGACGCACGCCTCGATCGTCGACGCCGAGGGCAACGCGGTCGCCTTCACGACGACGCTCAACGACTACTTCGGGTCGCGCGTGGTCGTTGGTGGGGCGGGCTTCCTGCTCAACGACGAGATGGACGACTTCGCGACGGCCGCGGGCTACCCGAACACGTGGGGCCTCATCCAGGGCGACGTCAACGCCGTCGGGCCAGGACGGCGCATGGCGTCGTCGATGACGCCGGTGATCGTCGAGGACCCCGCCGGGCGGCTGTTCTTCGTCGGCGGCTCGCCCGGCGGACCGCGCATCATCTCGACGGTCGCGCAGGTGTTGCTCGGCGTGATCGACGACGGGCTCGGCGTGCAGGAGGCCGCCGCGCGCCCGCGCGTCCATCACCAGTGGCTGCCGGACGTGCTCTACGCCGAGCGGGGCGTCCCGGAGACGGCCCTCGACGGGCTCCGCGCGCGCGGCTGGGCCGTCGAGCCGACCGACCGCTTCGGCGCGGCCAACTGCATCCTTGTCCGCACCAACGCCGACGGCACGCGCACGCTCAGCGCCTCGGCGGACCCGCGCCGCTCCGACGACGACGTCGAGGCGTACTGATCCATGCCCGGACCGCTCGACATCCCCCGCATCCAGGCGCTCGTCTTCGACATCGACGGCACGCTCTCGGACACCGACGACCACCTCGTGGCGCAGGTCGGGGCCGTGCTCGGGCGCGTGCCCGGCCTGAGCGGCCGCCGCGCCGGGCGCCTCGCCCGCCAGATCGTGATGGCTGCCGAGACCCCGACGAACGCGCTCTATGGGCTCCTCGACGAGACTGGCCTCGACGCAGCCCTCCGCGGGCTCAGAGGCCTCTCGGCGCGGCTCCGCGCCCAGCGCAAGCGCCCGACCTCGCGCCCGCAGGCGGCGGTCGACGAGCAGCCGCACGACATGGTCCCCGACGTGGCCGAGATGCTCAAGGCGCTCGCCGGGCGCTACCCGATGTCCACGATCTCGACCGGCCACGTCCCGCGCATCGAGGCGTTTCTAGCCCACTATGGCGTGAGGCACCTGTTCACGGCCGTCGCCGGGGCCGAGACGACGCCGCGGATGAAGCCGTTCGCCGACCCGCTCCTGTTCGCGGCGCGCGCGATGGGCGTCCCGCCCGAGGCGTGCCTCGTGATCGGCGACACGACCGTAGACATGCTCACGGCGCGGGCGGGCGGCGCGCAGGCCGTCGGCGTGCTGTGCGGGTTCGGGACGCGCGCCGAGCTGGTCCGGACCGGGGCCGCACTCCTCCTCAACACGACCTCGGACCTGCTCGCCGTCCTCGCCCCGGCCGACGACGCACTCGGGACGACCGCCGCCCCGGCCGGTCCGCCCCCGACGGCTCCGAGCCCTGTGGAGACGCCGCTCGCGGCCTGAAACGGTCCGCCGTACGTTAGGCGGATCCTCTCCATGCGTGCCATGTCCACGATCCCGTCCGTCGCGCGCTGCACCCGACTGTCGGGTGTCGTCGCCCTGCTCGTCGCCCTGGCCGGGTGCGACTCGGCCGCGCCCCTCGACGCGCCGGGACCGGGCGAGCCCGGCCTTCAGGGCGTCGTCGTCCGGGGGCCCATCGAGCCGGTCTGCCAGAAGGGACGGCCGTGTGAGGACGAGCCGTTCAGCGCTGGCTTCACGGTCCGCCGCGGGAGCCGAGCGGTCGGCACGTTCCGCTCCGACACGGCCGGGCGCTTCGCCGTCCGCCTCGACCCGGGGGCCTACGCCGTCGTGCCCGACGCCGACGCGCCGCTGCTCGCGCCTGAGTCGCAGGCGCAGGCCGTAGAGGTCGGTGCGGGCGGCGTCACGTCGGTCCGGCTCTTGTTCGACACCGGCATTCGGTAGCGGCCGGCCGTTCGCGGCCAGCTACGCGTCGTAGGCCTCCTTGATCGCCTCGTCGCCGACCGGGACCGGGTACGCGCCCGAGAAGCACGCGTGGCAGTAGCGGTCGCGGGAGTCGTGGGCCGCCTCGACGGCCTCCATCATGCCGTCGACCGTGAGGTAGCCCAGCGAGTCGACGCCGAGCCAGTCGGCGATGGCCTCGACGGTCGGGAAGGCGTTCGCGGCGAGCTCCTCGCGCGAGGGAAAGTCCATGCCGTAGAAGCACGGCCACCGCACGGGCGGGCTCGCCGAGCGGAAGTGGACCTCGGCCGCGCCGGCCGCACGCACCATCTGGACGAGCTGGCGGGCGGTCGTCCCGCGCACCACCGAGTCGTCCACCATCACCACGACGCGGCCTTTGAGGACGCCCGAGACGGGGTTGAACTTGGTCCGCACCTTCATCTCGCGGCTCGTTTGGCCCGGCGAGATAAAGGTCCGCCCGACGTAGTGGTTGCGGATCAGCCCGATGTCCAGCTTGCACGAGTGGCCGAGCTTGTTAGACTCCGAGACGTAGCCGATGGCGGCCGTGTTGGACGAGTCCGGGACGGCCATCACGAGCGGGCGCTTGCCATCGGGCCCGGGACCCGGCACGGGGGCGTCGTGGGCGAGGCGCTTGCCCATCTTGCGCCGCACCTTGTCCACGCTGGCCCCGAAGATGCGCGAGTCCGGCCGGGCGAAGTAGACGTACTCGAACACGCACTGGCTGACGCCGGACGGCCGGTCGGTGGCGATGCGTGGCAGGCAGACGCCGTCGAAGCCCTCGCCGGTGAGCGGGCTCGCCCCTTCGGCGACGCGTTCGATGCCCGCTCGGTCGATGACGAGCACCTCGCCGGGCTCGATGTCGCGGAGGTACGTCGCCCCGACGATGTCGAACGCGCACGTCTCGGACGCCACGACGTAGGCCGGGTGCGTCCGGCCCGGCGCCGGCGGCAGCACGCCGAGCGCGAGCGGGCGGAAGCCGTTCGGGTCACGGACGGCGATGAGCGCGTCGTCGGTGAGCATCACGAGCGAGAACGCGCCCTCGGCCTCGTGGAGCGCGTCGATGATGCGCTGGATGGCCCCCCGCGACGTGCTCTGCGCGGCGAGGTGGAGGAAGAGCTCGGAGTCCGACGACGTGCTGAAGAGCGTCCCCCGCTCGACGAGGCGCTCGCGGATCTGGCGGCTGTTCGAGAGGTTGCCGTTGTGGGCCAGCGCGAGGTTGCCCTCCTGGAAGTGGACCGTGAACGGCTGGATGTTGGCCGGGTTGGTGGCCGAGCCGGTCGTGGAGTAGCGTGTGTGGCCGACGGCTGCGTCGCCCAGGAGCGTCTGCTCGAAGTCGGGCTCGTCGAACACGTCGAGCACGAGCCCGAAGTCTTTGACGACGGGCATCGTTTGCCGCCCGCCCGCCTCGTCGCGGACGCTCGTCGCGATGCCGGCGGACTCCTGGCCGCGGTGCTGGAGCGCGTGGAGCCCGAAGTACGTCAGCCGGGCGGCGTCGGGGTGGTTGAACACGCCGAAGAGGCCGCAGTGGTCGCGCGGTTTGTCCACGGGGGCACCGGGTGCGTGAGGCTGCAGGTTAACCGGCCCGACGGGGCGTGCGCATGGCCGGGCCGAGAATAAACGCCGCGCGGCCTACAGCCGTGTCACGAGGGCACCGAGGGCGACGCCGAGCGCGTCGACGGCGAGGTCGCGGAGCGAAAAGTGCGGGCCGACGGCGCGGCGGCTGTCCGCGACCTCCTTGGCGAGGCCGAAGCCGAGCGCGGCGCCAGCGGAGAGCGGGAGCGCGGCACCGTCCGAGAGCCCGCCCTTGTCTGTGAGAACGTACTGGCCCGAGAGCGTCAGCAGGAACGAGGCGCTGAAGTGGAGCGCCTTGTCGTAGCCGAGCCAGTCGTCCGGCGGGCGGAGCGAGTCCGTTCGGGCCGCGGCGGACCGGGCCGGTTGCCGGGCGTCGAGAACGTCCGGCGCGCCTAGCGCGTGGCCGGGGAGACGGTAGGCGAGGCCGGATGGCACGCTCGTCTGCGCCGAGGCCGCCGGGCCGAGCGCGGCGCTGAGCGCGACGAGGAGTCCGGCGGCGTGGACCGATCGGCGGAGGTCGCTCATGGCGCCACGGGCGGCAGAAGGCCCTCGGATTCGAGGATCGCCGTCGCGATGCGCAGCCGTACGGGCCCCATCTCGAACGGGACGGGCGAGGCCGGATCGTCCTCGACGTTGAGGGCGAACACGACGGGCCCGCCGTCGGGGGCGCCGCGCTCGACCCAGCCCACGATCCAGCCGATGTCGGGAATGCCCATCTCTGCATCGCCGCCCCAGCCCGTCTTGGCGAGCAGTCGGACCAGCCCGCGCCCGCCCGTTCGCTCGGCGAGGACGGGCACGATGCCGCGCACGGTCGCCTCGGCCGCGTCAGAGAAGCCCGTGTTGCCCGTCCGCAGGCGGTCCACGAACCGGACTTCCTCTACGGCCGAGATCTGGAGCGAGTTGTCGAGCCAGAACCACCGCAGCGAGTCGCCGGGGGCGCTGTTGCCGTAGGGCTCGCGGGCGAAGGCGGCGGCGTAGCGCTCGCGGCCGACGCGCGTCGCGAGGCGCTGGTAGAGCCAGACCGTCGAGGCGGCCATGCCGCTGCGGAGCGTGTGGTCGCGGTTCCAGGCGGGAATCGAGCGTTCGACGCCGTCCCACGCCCAGACCGAGTCGACGCCGGTCACGACGCCTGCATCGAGCGCGACGAGGGCGTTGTAGAGCTTGAACGTCGAGGCGGGCAGGAAGCGCCGGGCGGCGCGGGCGGGGTCCGACGTGCGGGTTCGGCCGGTCGCAGGGTCGAAGAGGACGAACACGCCGCGGCCGCCCTCGGCGGCGAAGGCGCCGGCCCACTCGGGCACGACGACCGCGTCGGCTGCCGCCTCGGAGGCGGCCGTGCGGGCGGTCGGCGTCGCGGTCGGTCGCGGCGTGCAGCCGGCGAGACAGGCCGTGGCGATGAGGAGGGCGGCGAGGCGGAGCATGACGGTGGGCGGTGCCCGGGCTAGTCGTCCGTGCGGGCCGGCTCGGGCAGGACTTCGACGCGGACGTCGAGGATGCGGGTCTGCTCCATCGTTTCGACACGGAGCCGGAGGCGGTCCACGTCGACCTCGTCGCCGGGGTCCGGGAGGCGGCCGAGGGCATCGAGAATAAGCCCGCCGAGCGTCTCGAAGTCGAACGTGTCGGTCGCGAGCGGGACGCCGACGGCCTCGGCGAGGTCGTCGAGGTCGATGCGCGCCTGGGCGCGGAAGGACCCGTCGGGGAGTTCGCGGACGAGGCGCTCGTCCTCCTCGTCGTCGAGCTCGTCGCGGATCTCGCCGACGACTTCCTCCAGCAGGTCGTCGAGCGTGAGCAGGCCGGCCGTGCCGCCGTACTCGTCCACGACGATGGCCATGTGCGTGTTGGTCCGCTGGAAGTCGGCGAGCATGTCGTCGAGCGGCTTCGCGGGCGGCACGAAGAGCGGCTTGCGGGCGAGCACGGCCCAGTCGACGGCGGCGTCCGGGTCGTCGTCGAGGCGCAGCAGGAGGTCTTTGGCGTAGACGACGCCGCGGACCTGGTCCAGGCTCTCGTGGTAGAGCGGGAAGCGGCTGTGGCCGCTGGCGCGGATCATGTCGAGCGCCTCGCCGAGCGTGGCCGTGTCCGCGAGGGCCGTCACGTCGACCCGGCTCACCATGACCTCGCGGAC
>JANPJI010000400.1:0-2087 GCA_031425425.1 Rubricoccaceae bacterium | reverse complement strand
GACCGTCGCGAAGATCGTCGGCCGGACCTCGGCGAGGTGCGCCACGAGCGTGTCCGGGTTCGAGTAGAACACCTGGTGGCCCCACGCGACGTCCGCGAACGACAGCATCCGGGCGTAGATGTGCGTCATCGGCAGGAACGTGAGGGCGATCTCTTCCTGGTGGCCCAGGTCACGGATGCCCGTGTAGGCGGCGAACACGTTGGACGAGACGTTCTCGTGCGTCAGCATGACGCCCTTGGGCTGGCCCGTCGTGCCAGAGGTGTAGATGAGCGTCGCGACGTCGTGCGGGTCGATGAGGTCGCGGAGTTCGTCCGGCCGGTTCGGGGCCGCAGCAATGGCCGCGCGGCCCGCCGCGCGGAGCTCGTCGAGGGTGACGAGGCGCACGCCGTCGGGGAGCGTCACCCCGCCTGCCGCCCCCGTCGCGAGCACGACGAGGCGGACCGCCGGCACGCGCGGCGCCCACGCAGCGAAGCTCGCGAGCATGGCCGGGTTCGACACCACGAGCGCCGTCGACTCGCTGTGCTCGGTCACGAACACGAGGTTGTCCTCGGTGTAGGTCGTGTAGAGCGGAACGTTGAGCACGCCCGCGATGAGCGTCCCGAAGTCCACGAGCGAGAAGTACAGGTCGCTGTCCATGAACATCGCGACGTGCCCGCCCCGCTCCACGCCCGACTCCAGCAGGCCGACGGCGAACTCGTCCGCCGCCGTCCGGAAGTCCGTGTTGGACATCGTCTCCCAGCCTCCGCCGGCCTTCGGCTGGTTGAACGCCTTGGGGTTGGGGTGCGAGTCGGCCGCCTCGTCGAGCAGGCTCGGCAGCGTGCGCCCGAGGACGTTCTTGCCGAGGGAGGACGCGGGGGCCGTGTGAATCGTGAGCGCCATCGGTTCGGGGGTATGCGGGAGTGTGCGCCGAAAGCCCTTCCAGCGCGTCGTTGAAGATACGCGGAAGGAGGTTTCGGTTTCGCCGTGCCCGCCGGGACGCCCTACTCCACCGCGACGCCGGCGAGCGCCTGACGGATGGACGCCTCGACGAACGCGTCACCGGCGAGGCGTGCGTCGATCCGCCCGGCGAGCGTGAGCGAGACGAGCCCGTGCAGGGCCGTCCACAGCCCGTTCGCCGCGACGTCGGCCGTGGGCTGCGCCCGCAGGCGGCCTGCAGCGGCTCCCGCCGCGATCGCGGCCGCGAAGACGTCGATGTTGCGCCGCGCGCGGCGGTACTGCTCGACGGGGTAGCGCGCCATGCGCTCGGGGTGGAGCTGGAACAGGATCTGGTACACCTCGGGGTTGTCGAGCCCGAACCGGACGTAGGCCCGGCTCAGCGCCCCGAGCGACGCGACGGGGTCGGGCCCGGACGCCGCGACGAGCGCGGCGTGGAGCCGCTCCATGCCCTCGTCGATGAGCGCGTGCGTGAGCGCGTCCTTGCTCGCGAAGTGGAGGTAGATGCTCGTCGCCGAGCACCCGACGGCCGCGGCGATCTTGCGCATCGACAGCCGCTCGTAGCCCTCGGCGAGGAGCAGGCTCCGCGCGCGGTCCAGGATGGCCTGCCGGAGGTCCGCACCGACTTCGACGCGGCGGGCAGGCGAGCGGGCGGTTTCAGACATCGGCTCGGGGTGCAAAACCTCGCAACGCGGCAACCTGCCGGCTACGACGTCCCCTCTCCCAGGGGAGAGGGACAGGGTGAGGGGCGCACGGGTTGTCCCGAACAGCGGCTCGGAAAATACGGTCCCTCCGTACCCTCTCCCCACACGCCGCCTCAACCCTGTGCCCTCTCCCCCACTCTCCGGCAGCCGGCCCCGCACCAGCGGCGTCACCGCCTCGGACCACCGCCTTCCGCCCGTCGCCGAGCGCTTTGCTCGCTACGCGCAGGTCTACACGACCTCGGACGCCGCCTCGACCGCCACGCCGTCGACCGACCGCCAACTGGATCTGTGCCGGATGCTCGTCGCCGACCTGCATGAGATCGGCGTGGCAGACGCCGAGATGGACGCCTCGGGGGTCGTCTACGCGACGGTTCCCGGCACCGCCTCGGGCGCCCCGGTCGTCGCCCTGTGTGCGCACGTCGACACGAGCCCCGACGCGCCGGGCGAACA
>JANPJI010000399.1:0-7485 GCA_031425425.1 Rubricoccaceae bacterium | reverse complement strand
CGACGGCCGGCGCTTCACGTGGCTCTCGGACCGCGACGGCTGGCAGCGCGCCTACGTCGTCTCCCGCGACGGCAGCGACGTGCGGGCGGTCACGCCAGCCGGGCTCGACGTGCTGTCCGTGCTCCAGATCGACACCGACGGGGGCTGGATCTACTTCCGCGCCGCGCCGATGCCCGCGCCGGGCCGCATGACGAACGTCCGCCGGGTCCTCTACCGGACGCGCCTCGACGGGACCGAGACCGAGCGGCTCACGCCCGACGACGCGCCGGGCTCGCACAGCTACTCGCTCTCGCCCGGCGCGCGCTACGCCGTCCACAGCTGGAGCGGCTTCGGGAGCCCGACGCAGTCCGAGGTCGTCCGCCTGCCGCGCCACGAGACGGTCCGGACGCTCGCCACCAACAGCCGCCTCCGCGCGCGCGTGGGCGGCCTCCAGCGCGGGCGGGCCTTCTTCACCCAGTTCCCCGCCGACGACGGGACGCTGCTGGACGCGTACGTGATGCTCCCGCCGGGCATGGACTCGACGCGGACGTACCCGGTCCTGATGCACGTCTACGGCGAGCCCGCGAGCACGACCGTCAACGACAGCTGGGGCGGGAGCGGGTACCTGTGGCACCTGATGCTCACCCAGCAGGGCTACATCGTGGCGAGCGTGGACGGGCGCGGGACGCCCAGCCCGCGCGGGCGCGAATGGCGCAAGAGCGTCTACGGCCGCGTCGGCGTCCAGGCGTCGGCGGACCAGGCCGCGGCGGCGCGCGCGCTCGCAGCGCGCTACCCGTTCGTCGACGCCGCGCGCGTCGGCATCTGGGGCTGGAGCGGCGGCGGCTCGCAGACGCTCAACTCGCTCTTCCGCTTCCCCGACGTGTTCGCCCTCGGCATGTCCGTCGCGCCGGTCCCGGACCAGCGGCTCTACGACACGATCTACCAGGAGCGCTACTCGGGGCACCCGGCGACGAACCCCGAGAGCTACCGCGTCGGCTCGCCGATCACCTACGCCGAGGGCCTCCGCGGCGACCTGCTGATCGTCCACGGGACGGGCGACGACAACGTGCACTACCAGGGCACGGAGCGGCTCGTGAACCGGCTCGTGGAGCTGAACAAGCCGTTCACGATGATGGCGTACCCGAACCGCAGCCACGGGATCTCCGAGGGCGAGGGGACGACGCTGCACGTGTACGGCCTGCTCACGCGGTACCTCCGGGAGAACCTGCCGGCCGGCCCGCGGTAGCGCTCAGAAACCGTTTGGCGAGTTCAAACCGCCCCCCGTCCGCTGTCGCGTCCGGCCCCCCCGCTGGAGCAGGGCTATCGATATGGGCTCAGACGTCGGCAAACCGTTTCTCAGCGGGGCGCCGCGGCGAGCAGGCCCGCGAGGCCGTCGCGGACGTGGGTCGTGAACGGGTGGTCGGGGCCGAGCGCCACCTCGCCGATGGCGACCGCCCGCCGCAGGTCCGCGACGGCCTGCGCCGTGTCGCCCCGCTGGAGGCTCACCTCGACGCGCGAGTTGAGCCCGAAGGCGACGTACGGGTGGTTCGCGCCGCGGAGGCGCTCGACGATCTCGATCGACTCGTCGAGGAGGGGCGCGGCCTCGTCGGCGTGGCCCCCTTCGGCGAGGATCAGGCCGAGGTTGTTGAGGTTGCTCGCGAGGTCCACCTGGTCGTCCTCGCCGGTGAGCGGCCGGCGGCCGGCGATGACGAGGCGCAGCACGCGGGCCGCCTCGGCGGAGTCGCCGCTGCGCGACGCGACGAGGGCGACCGTGTTGAGGATCGCGAGGCGCTCGGACGTCTCAGGCGCAGCGTGGGCCGAGTCCAGGGCGAGGGCCTGCCGGGCGAGGCGGCGCGCGGGGCCGTAGGCCTCGGTCCGGAAACGGACGTTGGCGAGTTCCAGCAAGGCGTCGCGGTGGGCGAGCGGGTCCGTCCCGGTCGAGTCCAGAAGCGCCGCGGCGTCGGTGAGCGCCGCGTCGGCGGCGTCGTACACGCCGAGGCCGAGGTAGGCGCGGCCCATCGTGGTCAGCATCTGCGCGAGCACGTCGGGCTCGCCGGCGAGGTCCGCGCGGGCCTGGGCCGCTCCGGCGTCGAGGAGGTGGCGCACCGTGAGCGAGTCCGGGCTCGACCCACCGGGGTCGGCGCTGTCGAAGAGTGCGGCGAGAAAGTCCGACGTCCGCTCGGCGCGCGTGGCGGCGCGCTCGGCACGGTCGCGCTCCGCCCGCACGCGCACGCCGTCCACGGCGACGCCGCCGACGAGGGCCATGAGGGCGAGCGCCGCCACGGCGACGCCCGTCCGGTGGCGGCGCGCGAACGTCCGCGCGCGGTAGGCCGCGGACGGCGGGCGGGCGGCGATGGGGAAGCCCGCGACAAAGCGCCGCAGGTCGGCCTCGAACGCCTCGGCTGAGGCGTAGCGCGCGGCGGGGTCTTTGGCGAGGGCCTTGAGGCAGATCGTGTCGAGGTCGCCGCGGAGGTCGCGGGCCGGGACAGCCGCCACGTCGGGGGCAGCGGTGCCGAGAGCGCGGCTCGGCGGCGCCGCGTCCGTCTCCAGAATCGCCGTCTCGACGGCGCTCGGGGTCGGCCCGCCGAACGGGCGCCGCCCGACCAGCACCTCGTAGAGCAGTACGCCGAGCGCGTGGACGTCCGTCGCCGTGGTGGCGGGCTCGCCACGGACCTGCTCGGGCGCGGCGTAGGCCCGCGTCATCGGCCGCAGCCCGGTCTCCGTCTCCACCCCGTCCGTCTCGGGGTCCAGCACCTTGGCGATGCCGAAGTCCAGCAGCGTCGGGTGGAGCCGTCCGTCGTTGCCCAGGGCGACGAGCACGTTGGACGGCTTGAGGTCGCGGTGGACCACGAGCGCCTGGTGAGCCGCGTGGACCGTCGCGGCAGTCTCGGCGAGGAGGCGGACCCGCTCGGCGATGGGGAGCCCGGCCGTGGCCTCGGTGAGGGGCACGCCCTCGACGTAGTCCATCGCGATCCACGGCCGCCCGTCGGGGAGGGCCCCGGCGTCGAGCAGGCGCGCGATGCCGGCGTGGTGGAGGCGGCCGAGGATGCGGCGCTCGTCGGCGAAGCGCCGCAGCACGGACGGCGCGCTGCCGCCGGCCCGGACCACCTTCAGGGCGACGCGCTGGGTGAAGAGGCCGTCGGCGCGCTCGGCGAGGTACACATCGCCCATGCCACCCTGCCCGACGGCGCGGCCGACGCGGTACGGCCCGACGGCCTGCCCGACGAGCGGGTCCGGCCCGTCCACCCCGGCGAAGGCCGCCACGTCGAGCCCGGCGGCAGGCGAGGCGAGGAAGTCGCCGGCGTCGTCGTGGGCGGCGAGGAGCGCGGCGAGGGCGGCGCGGCGCTCCGGCGGGCGGGCGGCGAGGGCACCCGGGCGAGCGTCGGGCGCGAGGTCCAGCAGGAGGTCGAGGTCGTCCTTGAGGTCCGTCCAGCGATCGGGGTCCATAGCGGGTGCGGGGATGACCTCACGTGCGCCGTCGGCGCGGGGGGCGGCTCAAGAGAGCGCGTCGCCGTCACGGAGGGCCTGGAAGAGCCAGAGGCGGGCGGCGGCCCAGTCGCGCTTGACCGTCGCCTCGGAGATGTCGAGCGCCTCGGCGGTCTCCTCGACCGAGAGCCCGCCGAAGTAGCGACACTCGACGACACGCGCGGCGCGGGGGTCCAGCTCCGCGAAGCGGACGAGGGCCTTGTCGATGGCCAGCACCTCGTCCGAGCGGCCGTCCGAGAAGGCGTCGGTCGCGGCAGGCTCGGGGGCGTCGTCGAGCGCGATGGGTCGGTCCGCACCGCCCCGCTTGAGGCGCGTCCGCGCGCGGGCGTCGTCCACGAGCACCTGGCGCATGGCGCGCGCGGCGGCCCCGAAGAAGTGCCCGCGGCCGTTGAAGCGCAGCGCCTGCCCGTCGACCAGCTTGGCATAGGCCTCGTGGACGAGGGCCGTCGTGTTGAGCGTGTCGTGGACGTGGCCGCGGCGCTCGGACCGCGCGATCGCGCGGAGCTCGTCGTAGACGGCGGCCACGAGGCGCTGCGAGGCGTCTGCGTCGCCGCCGCGCGAGGCGTCGAGCAGGGCCGTAACAGGTGGGCGAAGCATAGGCGCGGTGAGAGGCGACGCAAAGTATGTGTTCCGCACCACATAGCGCCACCCGGCCAGCGCGGAGGCCGGTGAGCCCCGCGCCGGCCGGCCGACGCACGGACGTGTACATCCATCCCCACCTGCTGCCATGCCTGCCGCCTTCCCGACCGCCTCCCGCCTCCCGCTCCTGGCCCTCGTCGCCCTACTGGCGGGCGGTGCCGGGTGCCCCTCGGAGCCCGGCCCGACCTCCGCGCCGCCCGGCACCCACGTGCCGGCCCCGCCGCCCGCGCCCGCTGCAGCGCCGGCCGCCTACACGGCCGGCCAGCCGGTCCACATCAACTGGGAGGGCACGTGGTACGCCGGGCGCGTCCTCGACGTCGGGGCCGGGGAGACCGCCGGCCAGTACCGGATCCACTACGACGGCTGGGCGGACAGCTGGGACGCGTGGGTCACGCCCGACAAGCTCCGCCTCCCGTCGGCCGGCGTCGCCACGGGCAGCCGGCCGAACTGACGCTCTCCCTCTCCCCGCGGCCCCACGCGCCCCTCCAATGACCCTCCGCCCCGCCCTCTTCCTGGCCACCCTCGTCGCGCTCGGCCCGCCGGCCGCCGCGCAGCGCCCCGCCGTCGACATGGCGAGCCTGCTCAACATCCCCTTCTACCGCGGCGACGGCGGCTTCGACGCGCGCGACATCCTGCTGCTGTTCCCGCCGGCCGGCGCCGACGTCCGCCTCGCGCTCACCAACCCCGCCGGCGAGATTCTTCACGACGTCCCCTTCGAGGTCCGCCCGGCCGATGCGGCCCCCGTCTTCGCCTACCTCAACGTCGACAGCCGGTACGGGGACCGGCGGGCGTTCGCGCCCGGCGAGCCGGGCGACTACGTCCTCAGCGTGACCGTCGACGGCGAGGCCGTCGGGTCGGTGCCGTTCGCGCTGTCGGTCGAGCGGAGCGCGGACCCCTTCGCGCCGGGCGCGACGTGGACGGCCGTGGGGCCGTGGCAGCGACTCGCGTACCTCGCCCAGCCGACCGAGCGGCCCGACGAGTCGATCGGCTTCGACTACTGGGTCTCGTCGGCTGAGGTCGGCGGCCGGACGGCCAGCCTGTCGCTGAGCCTGCGCCGCGGCGGCGAGGAGGTCGCCCGGAGCCGCTCGAACGTCCGCCTGAGCACCGCCGGGCTGACGTTCTTCCAGGACCACGAGCTGGCGAAGCCGGGCGACGGCGTCACGCTCTGGCCCTTTACCGCCGCCGACCTCGCGGCGACCGACGGCCGCTACGACCTCGTGGTCCTCTCCAGCGGCACGCCGATCCGGACGTACGTCGTCACGGTCGAGGGCGGGCGCATCCGGCCGCACCCGCGCAGCGCGCTCGATTACGAGCCGCGCGCCGGCTTTCTCTCGCCGCGCCTGATGAAGACCGGCAACAACACGCACACCGTCGACGCGTGGTGGCTCGAGACCGACTGAGCCGCGCGTCCCAGCCCTCCCGCCCCGACCGCCATGCCGCTCCGCCCCCACGTTCTGCTGCTCGCCTTGCTGGCCCTCGGGTGCGCCTCGCTGCCGGCCGCCGCCGGCTGGACGCTCCTCGGCGAGCGCACCGTGAGCCCTCGCGCCGAGCGCGACGAGATCGCCGTCGGCCCGCGCGACGGCGCGTTCGAGCGGATCAAGCTCGTCGTCCGCGGACGCGCCGTCACGTTCCGCGACGTCGAGGTCCACTACGCCGACGGGACCCGGCAGGACGTCGCGCTGCGGAGCACGATCCGCGTCGGCGGCGAGACGCGGGCCATCGACCTCACCGGCGGCGACCGCCGCATCGCGCGCGTGGTGTTCGTCTACGAGACACACCAGACCCGCGACCCGCGCGACTCGCGCGCCGTCGTCGCGCTCTACGGCTGGCGCTAACGGGTTCCGGGTCCCCTCCTCACTCGCACCCCCTCCGGTCTCTCCGCTGACCCTCCGCACCGCCCTCGCAGTCGTCCTCGCCGCCCTCGCGCCCACCGTCGCAGCCACCGTCGCGGCGCAGCCGGGAACGGAGGTCCGGCTGGACTCGGCGGCGTGGCGCGCGCTGAACGTGTTCCTGAGCACCTTCGCCGAGGCCGAGATCCTGCCGTTCGAGCGGGGAGCGGTGCCGCCCGCGACGCTCGTCCAGTTCGGCGTGATGCACCACATCGTCAACTCCCCCGAGCGGATCGGGCGGGTCCCCGGGCGCCCCGGCTACGGGCGCCTCCGCGCGAGCGACGTCGCGGCGGCCGCCGCGACGTATTTCGGCGTCCGCCTCGCCCGCCACCGGTCGCCGGGCGGCGACGGCGCGTGGGTCGAGTACGCCAGCGGCTACTACGTCTTCGCGTGGGGAGACCACGAGGGCCGTCCGTTCGCGCAGGTGGGCCGCGTGGTCGAGGTCGCGGGCGGGGACCTCGTCGCCGAGGTCGAACTCTACAGGATGCTCGAGTGGGGCGCGGACGCCTACGCCACGCCGGCCGACGACCTCCGGCGCGCCGGATTCGAGGTGTCGGACTACGCCACGAGGCGCGCCTGCATCCGGCGTGTGCGCGAGGGCGGGCACGAGCGGTACGTCCTGCTCGAATGGCTCCCGGCGGAGTAGCGCCGACCCGTTCAGGAACCGGTGGTGGAATGCCGAGCCCGCTCCCACGGCGTCCCCGGTGTCCCAGACGATTTCTCATTCACCCACACCCGAATCCCATGCGCCAGTTCACCCGTCCGAGCGACGCCGCGGCGGTCCTCCAGCCGCACCTCGAAGCCGGCGAGACGCTGCGGCACTGGGCGTCCGGCGTCCGGCAGCCGAGCGTGTGGCTCCTGCTCCCGCTCGCGGCGCTCGGCATCGTGCCGGCCGTCGTCGCGGCGTTTCTGCTGACAAAGGACTACGTCGTCGGGCTGACCGACCGGCGGTTCGTCGTGCTCCGGATGGGGGCGAGCGGGACGGAGCCGGCCGAGGTCTTCGCGTACGACCTGGCCGCGCTGCCCCCGGTGACGGCCTCGACAGGCCCCCTCTTCACACACATCAGGGTGCAGGACCCGGCGCAGCCGTTCGCCGCCAAGTTCAACAAGGCAGGGATGCCCGGCAACCGCGAGCACGCCGCAGCGATCGCGGCGGCGCTGACGAGCGGAGCAGCAGGTGACGGGGCGGCAGACGCCGCGCCGGCCGCGCCGTGAGCCCTCCGGCGGGCAGACGGCGCACGGAGTTCCAGACCCTCCCCGCCCCGCGATGTCCCGCCCGCTCTGCCGCCTCGCCGCGCTCCTCGCCGTCACGCTCGGCGTCCTCTCCGCGCCCGCCGCCCAGCCCGTCGCCTCGCGCGTCGCCGTGGCAGGCTTCCCCGGCTCCGCGATCCCCGGACTCGCCGCCGGCGACGCCCTCGGAAGCTCCGTCGCCCCGGCGGGCGACGTCAACGGCGACGGCTACGCCGACCTCATCGTCGGCGCGCCGAACAAC
>JANPJI010000398.1:0-2000 GCA_031425425.1 Rubricoccaceae bacterium | reverse complement strand
CGGAGGGCCTCGCCCTCGAAACGCGCGAGGTGGCGCGGACGCTGGAGCGCGTGGGCATTGGCGCGCTCGTGACGCGCCCCGAGACGGTGACGACCGACGCCGTCAACCGCTACCTCCAGATCCGCTCCCGCGGCGCGTTCTAGCCGTATGGGCCGTCAGGCGGTGGGGCGGTCGGCCGCGGTTAC
This sequence comes from Rubricoccaceae bacterium, assembly GCA_031425425.1. Taxonomy (GTDB): domain Bacteria; phylum Bacteroidota; class Rhodothermia; order Rhodothermales; family Rubricoccaceae; genus DASVSE01. The sequence continues at coordinate 1,815 of JANPJI010000398.1, read as the reverse complement.
CCCCTCGGCGGCCGGCGTCTCGCGCTCCGGGTGCCGCCCGACGACGCCCGCGAGGAGCGCCTCGACGGCCGCCGCGTCGTCCGCGAGGCGCCCGCACAGCGCGAGCGTCCCGACGACGGCGAGGCGCCGCTCGGCCCGCGACCGGCCCCAGTCGAACGCGAGCACCGAAACCGGTACGCCTGCGCCGACGGCCGTCCGGTGCCAGCCCGAGCGCCAGCCAGCGCCGCGCGCGCGCGTCCCCTCCGGCGACACGGCGAGCACGAGCGGCCGGCCGTCGCGCGCCGCGGCGGCAAACGCGGCGACGAACTGCCCGACCACGCCGCCGGGCGTGTCCCGGCGGACCGGAAGGCCGCCGAAGGCACGGAGGACGGCACCCGCGCCGAACCGGAACAGCGAGTGCTTGGCCGTGATCGACGGCCGCAGGCCGATGGTTGCGACAGCGGCCAGAGCGACGACCCCGTCGAGGTTGGACGTGTGCGGCCAGCCGACGAGGACTACGCGCGGGGTCTCGGCGAAGCCGCCGTCGAGGCGCACGCCGAGCGCGCGAAGAACCGCTCGGCCGAGCCACTGGACCGGCGCGGGGTAGGGCCGCTGTGGAAGCGACGCGGGCAGGGCGGGCAGAAGGGCGGCGGTCGGAAGGAGCGTCGGCGTGCCGTCGTCCGCGCTCACCGGACGAGAGTGAACGTCCGTGTCGCAGTGTCGTCCCCGGCGACGAGGCGGCAGGCGTAGACGCCAGCCGCGAGGTCTGCGCCGAGCGTCCGCACGTGGTCGCCCGCGGGCAGGTCGCCCTCCGCGAGCGTCGCCACCGTCCGCCCCTGCGCGTCGACGCAGGCCAGGCGCACGGCCGCGGGTTCGGCGAGCCGGAAGCGGAGCGTCGTGCTGTCTGTGGAGGGGTTCGGGGCCGCGTCGAGGCGGAGCGCGCCCGTCTCGGGGGCTCCTTCGCTCGCCGTCGGACGCGGCGGGAGCAGCGCCACGAGAACATCGTCCACGAGCGCGCGCCAGTTGCCCCACGAGTGGCCCTCGGGCACCTCGCGGTACATCGTCGGGTGGCTGCGGCTGCTCAGGATGGCCTGCATCCGCCCAGCCTCGGACTGCGTGTCGCGGATCGTCCCGGTGGTCATCGCGACGCGGAACGCGCCCGGCGCGGACTGCTGCATGAGCGTGTAGATGCTCGGGCCGCTGCCCCAGGCCGCATTTTCGCTGATCCAGAAAGCAGGCGAGTGGATTCCGAGCAGGCCGAACGTCTCGGGCCGCGTCGCGCCGAGAAAGGCCGAGAAGACGCCTCCGAGGCTCGTCCCGAGGATCACCCGCGAGTTGCGGTCCGCCCGCGTCCGGTACGCCGCATCGACGGCCGGGACGAGTTCCTCGGCGACGAAGCCCGCGAAGGCGGCGTTGTTGACGTACTGCTGCTGCCGGCGGTTGGTGCTGCCCTGCCGCGGGTCGACGAAGACGACCACGCACGGCTCGACGCGGTTCTGCGCGACGAGGTTGTCGAGCACGATCCGGACGGCGCCGAGGGCGTCGTCGGCGTACTCGTGCCCGTCGGTGATGTACACGGTGGGGAGGCGGTCCGTGCCGGCGGCATAGCCCGCGGGCGTCCACACGCGGTACGTGACCGGGGCCGTCGTGTAGCGCGTGCTCGTGATCGTCACGTTCGGCCCGAGCGTGCCGGCCGCGACGGCCGGGTCGCGGACGGTGAGCGGCTCCATCTGCCACGCGGACATCCGGAGCTCGGAGTTGGGTCCGAAGCCGCTGGCCTGCCGGTTCGGGTTAGCGGGGTCGAGGATCCAGTTCGAGCCGCCGGTCACAATTTTG
>JANPJI010000397.1:0-4776 GCA_031425425.1 Rubricoccaceae bacterium | reverse complement strand
GCAGGCGGGGCACATCTGCGGGAGGCGCTCGGCGCGGCCGCACGTGTGGCACCGCAGGTTGCGGGTCGTCTTGTGGACCGTCAGCGAGACGGCGCAGTCGCGGCACATCGGCGTGTGGCCGCAGTCCTCGCACTGGAGCACGGGCGCATAGCCGCGGCGGTTCTGGAGCAGGATCGTCTGCTCGCCGCGTTCGAGGCGGGCCGTGATGGCCTCGCGGAGCGGAAACGAGAGCGCGCCGCGGAGCCTCCGGACCTCGCGCTCTCGCGTGAGGTCGATCACACGGACATGGGGCAGCGGCGCGGGCGCGCGGCCGCCCACCGGCACGCGCTCGGGCATCGCGAGGCGGACGTACTTGCCCGCACGCACGTTGGCGACGGTCTCCAGGCTCGGCGTGGCGCTGCCGAGCACGCACACGGCCCCGGCGCGGTGCGCGCGCATCACGGCCACATCGCGGGCGTGGTACCGCGGAGCCGGGTCGAACTGCTTGTAGCTCGCCTCGTGCTCCTCGTCCACCACGACGAGCCCGAGGCGCTCGACGGGCGCAAAGACGGCGCTCCGCGGGCCGACGACGACCGGATACCGCCCGTCGCGGATGCGCGTCCACGCGTCGAGGCGCTCGCCGGGGCTCATGCGGCTGTGCATCACGGCGACGAGGCCGGGGAAGTGCGCGTTGAAGCGGCGGACGGTCTGCGGCGTGAGCGCGATCTCGGGGACGAGCACGACGGCCGTCCGGCCCGCGTCGAGGCACGCGCGCAGGGCGCGCAGGTAGACCTCGGTCTTGCCCGAGCCCGTCACGCCGTCGAGCACGAACGTCGTCGCCTCGTTCGCCTCGACGGCCCCGACGATGGCGTGGAGCGCGGCCACCTGCGCCGGGTGCAGGTCGAGGTCTGGCGGCGGGAGCGGCACCTCGTCGAGGCCGTCGGCGCGGCGCTCGACCTCCGCGTCGTACGCCTCGACGAGCCCGTGGCGGACGAGCGAGGCGGCCGTCGAGGCGCTCGCGCCAGAGCGCGCGAAGGCGTCGGCCTGGCGGAGCGGACCGTGGGCGAGCACGTCGAGGAGGGCGCGCTGCTTCTCGCCCGAGACGCTGCCGGCCCCGGCGTGCCCGTCGCCGGACGAGGCGAGGCGCAGGTGGCGGACAACCTTGGGGCGCGACCGTGCCTGCTGCATCTCGTCCAGGACCGTGACCGCGCCGGCTTCCTCCATCCGGCGGAGCAGGCTCAGAGGTGCCGCCGGGCGTCCGAGCGCCTCGGCGAGGGCGGCCAGCGAGACGCCGTCGCGGCCGGCGAGCGCGTCGAGGACGGCCTGTCCGTCCGCGTCGGGCCATGTGCTCGCGAGGGCGCGGGCGGTGCGGCGGCTCTCGACCTCGGTCCCGCTCGGGAGGGCCCCCCGGATCGCCTCGCCCCACGTGCACAGCGTGTAGCCCGCGACCCACTTTGTGAGGGCGACGAGTTCGGGCGTGAGGGCGGGCCGCGCGTCGAGCACGTCCACGATGTCGCGGGCCTTCTCGGTCGCCGCAGCGCCCGTTCCGACGACGACGCCCGTCACCGAGCGCCGGCCGAACGGGATCAGCACGCGCGCGCCGACGACGGCCTCGGCGGCCATTCCCGCCGGCACGCGGTACGTGAACACGCCCTCGACAGGCGCGAGCGGGACGACATCGGTGTAGCTCGGCTCGGGCATCCGGCCAAGCTAGTCCGCCCCGCGACGGCCCCGCGTCACCGGCCGGACCGCCCGGCGGCTATGTGCACGCCTCGGCGCTCCAGTCGGCGTGGCCGCGGCCCTGCTGGCACCGCACCTGCCGCCCCGCCGCCGTCACGGTCCACCCTTCCGCGACGCGCCCGAGCACGACGCGCGTCCGCTCGTCGCGCACCGAGTCGTCTGGCAGCCCCGTCGTCGTGACGAGGACGACGGCGAAGCGGGCGCGCCGGCGGAGCGTCTCGACGCCCACGCGCTGGCGCCCTTCGCCGAGGTCGGCGGGGCTGAACGCGGCGAGTGCGAGCGCCTCGGGGTCGGCCCCGAAGGCGGTGGCCGGCTCGACCTCGACCCGCGCGACCGGCCCGAGCAGGACCGCGTCGTCAGCCGGGTCGAGCGGCCGGAGCGCTTCGAGGAACGTCTCGGCGGCTTCCGGCGAGGCAGGCGCGCAGCCGTCGGCGTCGCTGGAGCGAATTTGGAGAGACAGGCCGTCGGTGCCAAACCAATCGCTCATAACGCGGCCATCTTCCCAGCCCTCGGTCGTCTCGCCAGCGATGCCCCACCCGAGGCGTAACGGCTGGGCTACCGGAACGCCCGGAACACGGACGTCGCGCTCGTTGGGTGGGTCTTCGAAGACGAACACATCGTTGATGCCTTCGGTAAGGGCAACGAACACAAGGCACGTCTGCTCGGACGTGCGGACGCGGAGAATGTATTCGGGCCGGACGGACACGCTGTCGTCGGTCACGCCGGTCAGACGGCTCGTCGCCTCTGTGAGCGTCCACCCGGCGGGGAGGACCGGGACGTACACCGGCACGCCGAGAGAGTCGAGGTCGGCCGCCTGGCGCTCCGAGAGGCCCGCCGCCTCGGCACGCGTCGCCCGGGTGTCGGCCGGCGGCGGCGGCGGCGCAGGTAGCGGCGCGGGCGGACGGTCGTCGGGCGTGCGCGGCGAGCAGCCGGCGAGAGCAAGCACGAGAACGAGCAGTGGCCGCGCCACACCTGGGACCGGACGCATCGGGCTCACGTGGTGGTGAGGAGCGCGGCACGGAACGCGCGCACGTTCGCGGCGACATCGCCCGCGAAGACGGCGCTGCCAGCCACGAGCACGTCGGCCCCGGCCTCGACGAGCGCCCGGGCGTTGTGCGGCGTCACGCCACCGTCGACCTCGATGAGCGCCTGGAGCCCGCGGGCGCGGATCGTCTCGGCGAGGCGCCGCACCTTGTCCATCGCGCCGGGGATGAACGCCTGCCCGCCGAAGCCGGGGTTCACCGACATCACGAGGACGAGGTCGAGGTCCGGCAAGATCTCGGCCAGCGTCTCGACCGGCGTCGCCGGGTTGAGCGCAACGCCCGCCCGGCAGCCCGCCTCGCGGATCGCCTGGACGGTCCGGTGGAGGTGCGGGCACGCCTCCTGATGGACCGTAATGACGCCCGCGCCGGCCGCGGCGAAGTCGTCGAGGTAGCGGTCCGGGTTCTCGATCATCAGGTGGACGTCGAGGACCGCGCCGCGCGCCTCGGCGAGCGCTCGGATGCCGCGCATCACCGGTGGGCCAAAGCTGATGTTGGGCACGAAGTGGCCGTCCATCACGTCCACGTGGAGCCAGTCCGCACCAGCACCGAGGGCCTCGGCGAGGTGGTCGTTGAGCCGGCCGAAGTCGGCCGCGAGGACGGAGGGTGCAAGGGTCATCGAACGAGGCGAGGCTCGGCCGTGAGGACGGAGGGTGCAAGAATCATCGAGCCAGGCGGGACTCGGCCGCGAGGACGGAGGGCGCGAGCGTCATCTCAGGCCCCCTCGCCGCCGACCGGGCCGTGGAAGACCGCCCACGCCGCGAATTCGTCCGAAACGTCGACGAAGTGGTGGGCCGTACCGGCCGCGACGAACACGGCGTCGCCGGCCGCGACCGGCTCCGGCTCGTCGCCGCCGACGAATGTCCCCGAGCCTGTGGTGACGACGTACACCGCGTCGCGGGCGTGGGGCGTGAGCTGGTCCTCGCCGCGGGGCGCAAAGAAGTTGACCGCGAGTGTGTTGTGACGGAACAGCACGGCGGCGTCGGTGCCGGCCGTGGTGAGTGCGTCGCGGCCCTCGGCGGGGGTGAGTCGGCGGGTGCTCATCGTCCCGTCCCGTCTGCGACCGCGCGCGCGGCCTCGGCAACGGCCTCGGGCGTGAAGCCGAGTGCGGCGTAGGCCTCCGGACCCGGAGCCGACTCGCCGAAGCGGTCCAGCCCGATCACCTGCCCGTCCAGCCCCGCGACGCGGTACCAGGCGTCCGGGCTCCCCGCCTCGACCGCCACGCGGGCACGGACGCCGGCCGGCAGCACGGACTCCTGGATCGCGGCGTCCTGTTCGAAAAAGAGGCGGCTGCAGGGCATCGAGACGACGCGGACGGCGAGGCCGTCGAGCAGCCCCTTCGCCGCGGTGCAGAGCGACACCTCCGAGCCTGCGGCGACGAGGATCACGTCCGGCGTGCCCTCGCAGTCGTCGACGACGTACGCGCCCTGCGCGACGCCGGCGAGGGCGTTCTCCTTCGTGCCGGCGAGCGTCGGGAGGGCCTGGCGCGAGAGGGCGAGGGCGGTCGGGCGGTGCGCCTGGTCCAGCGCGAGCGCCCACGCGGCGGCCGTCTCGTTGGCGTCCGCCGGGCGGACGACGAGGAGGTCCGGGATCGCGCGCAGACCGGCGAGCTGCTCGACGGGCTGGTGGGTGGGGCCGTCCTGGCCGAGGCCGACCGAGTCGTGGGTGAACACGAACACCGGCGTCGTCTTCATGAGTGCCGCGAGGCGGACGGCCGGCTTGAGGTAGTCCGAGAAGATGAGGAACGTGCCGCCGTACGGCCGGATACCGCCGTGGAGCGCCATGCCGTTGAGGGCCGCGCCCATCGCGTGCTCGCGGACGCCGTAGCGGACGTACCGCCCCGCTGGCGTGCCCGCGCTCATGTCCGTCATGCCCTTCGCGAGCGTGTTGTTGGACGGCGTGAGGTCCGCCGAGCCGCCGACGAGCTCCGGGAGGACGGCCGCGAGCGCGTCGAGCGTCTTGCCGGAGGCGGCACGCGTGGCGATCCCCTTCGGGTCGGGCTCGAACGTCGGGAGTG
>JANPJI010000396.1:0-7430 GCA_031425425.1 Rubricoccaceae bacterium | reverse complement strand
ACTGGCCACTGCCGCTTCCATGACCCGCACGACACGTCTTCTCGCCGGTGGTGCGGCGCTCCTCGGGGCCGCGGCCGGTGCAGTTCTGTGGAAGCGGTGGCACTTCCCGGTCCGCCACCGGAGCCGCGACGTGGCGCGCCTGCCTGCGCCGCCTCCGCTGGACGTTCCCGACGCGCCGGGCCGCCCGGCCGTCCAGCGCGAGGCCGACGGGACGGGGCCGCGCTTCCACCGCCGCTACCGCGTCCGCATCGGCGGCGCGGCGCTGACGCCCGAGGCGCTCATGGCCCGCGTGACGGCCGACCCCGACACGTTCGCCCCGGCCGAGACGACGCGGTTCGAGAAGACGCACGGTGCGCCGGGTCCGATGGCCGTCGGCGACGAGTACGAGGTCCACCCGACGGGGCCGTTCCGCGCGCCGGTCCGCGTGGCCGCGTGCGACCCGCGGTCGTTCACGCTCGTCACCCTGGACGGGCACCTCGAGGCGGGCCAGATCCGCTTCTCGGCTGCACCTGGCCGCCAGCACGCGGGCGTGCTCGTGTTCACGATCGAGTCGTGGGCGCGCTCCGCCAGCCCGGCAGCCGACGTCGCCTACGACACGCTCGGCCTCGCCCTCAAGGCGCAGCAGAGCACGTGGGCGTTCTTCTGCCAGCGCGTCGCCGAGGCGTGCGGCGGCCGTCGTCTCGGTCCGGTGGACGTCCTCACGGAGCGCGAAGCCGAGGTCCCCGACCCGTCCCCGGAGCCCGAAACGACCCCCGGTGGGCACCTGGTCGGCCAGGACGTGCGCCGCCCGCGCCACCGCCGGCCCGTCTCGCCGCCGACGGCCGAGTGGGAGCGCTACCGCGACCGCATCGAGGCGCTCCGCGACGCGCCCCTCACGGTCGACCTCGCGCAACGGCACACGTTCACAGCCGAAGCGGGCTGGCACGTGGACCACACCGAGGGCGATCTCGCGCCGGAGCCGCCCGGCCCGCCGCTGGCGGCCGGCGCGCCCGGCGCCTCGTGGGCGGCGGCCTGCGCGCTCGTCCGCGCCTACGCCTTCCCAGATCCGGCACTCATCACGGGCCTCTTCGCGCCCGACGGCCCCGTCGCGGGGCGGCCGATGTTGCTCCGGGCACGCTTTCTCGGCCTCACGTTCTGGTTCGGCGTCCGCGTCGGCGACGAGATCGACGAGACGGTCCAGACCGACGGCGGCCCCGCCCGCGACTGGGGCTACGGCTACGCGACCCTCGCGGGCCACTTCGAGCGCGGCGAGATCACGTTCCGGGTCCGCAAGGACGAGGCCACCGGGCGCGTGCGCTTCCTCGTCGACGCCGTCTCGCAGCCGGACCGCATCGCGAACCCGCTCTACCGGGTCGGCTTTGCGATCTTCGGGCGACGCCTCCAGGCCCGCTTCGCCCGCACCGCCGTCCAGCGGATGCAGTCGCTCACCGCCGAGGCGCTCGCCGCACTCCCCGCCGTCTCCACCCCGACCCTCGTCTGATGCGTGCCCTCGCTCTCGCCTTCGCCTTCCTCGTCGCGGCCGGACCCGCGTTCGCCCAGCCCGACCCCGCTGCGGCCGGCCCCGAGGCGGCCGTTCGTGCCACGGTCGCGCGCCTGTTCGACGGCATGCGTGCCCGCGACACCGCCCTCGTGGCGAGCGCCTTCCACCCCGAAGCGCGCCTCCAGACGGTCGTCCGCGACGACGCGACGCACCGCCTCGAAGCGACTCCGCTGGACGGGTTCCTCGCCGCGCTCGCCGCCTCGCCCGTCGGCTGGGACGAGCGCCTCGGCGACGTCGACGTTCGCCTGGACGACGGTCTGGCGATGGTGTGGGCGGAGTACCGCTTCTTCGTCGAGGACCGGTTTATCCACTGCGGCGTGAACGCGTTTACGCTCGTGCTCGGCCCTTCGGGCTGGCGCATCGTCCAGATCGTCGACACGCGCCGGACCGACTGCGACTGACGCGCCGCGCCATGCCGAGAGCCCCGCGTGCGGTCTCTCCGTCTCCTCACTTCCCGCACCCCACCCCGATGTCCGCCGACCTGAACGCCCGCCAGCACAACTTCTCCGCCGGTCCCGGCGCGCTCCCCGAGGAGGTCCTCCTGGAGGTCCGCGAGGAACTGCCCGTCTTCCCCGGCCTCGGGGCCTCGATCATGGAGGTCAGCCACCGCTCGAAAGAGTTCGACGCGATCTACGAGCGCGCCGGCGCGCGCATCAAGGGCCTGCTCGGCATGGGCGACGACTGGACCGTGATGTTCCTCCAGGGCGGCGCGTCGATGCAGTTCCACCAGGTGCCGCTCAACTTCCTGCGCGAGGACGCCTCGGCGGACTTTCTCGACACCGGCACGTGGGCCGCGAACGCGATCAAGGAGGCGCAGCGCATCGGCGGCGTCAACGTGGCCGGGTCGAGCAAGGGCGACGACTACACGTTCATCCCCACGCCGGACCAGTGGCAGTTGGACCCCGAGGCGGTCTACCTCCACTACACGTCCAACAACACCATCTTCGGGACGCAGTTCGCGCACGAGCCCGAGGCGGGTGCTCCGCTCGTCTGCGACGCCTCGAGCGACTTCCTCAGCCGCCGGATGGACACGGACCGCTACGGGCTCATCTACGCCGGGGCGCAGAAGAACATCGGCCCGGCCGGCGTGACGGCGGTGATGGTCCGGGACTCGTTCATGGCGGGCAAGAAGGACGGCCTGCCGGCGATGCTGGACTACGGCAAGCACGCCGGGACGATGTACAACACGCCGCCCGTGTTCGCGGTCTACGTCGTCGACAAGGTCCTCGGGTGGATCGAGCGGCAGGGCGGGCTCGACGCCGTCGCTGCGGCCAACGACGCCAAGGCGGCGCGCCTCTACGGCGCGCTCGACGCGACGGACTTCTACCGCCCGACCGTCCGCCCGGACAGCCGGTCGAAGATGAACGTCTGCTTCCGCCTCCCCGACGAGGCGCTCGAGGACCGGTTCGTGAAGGAGGCTGCGGCCGAGGGCCTGCTCGCGCTCAAGGGCCACCGCTCCGTCGGCGGCATCCGGGCGTCGATCTACAACGCCGTCCCGCTGGCGTCCGTCGAGGCGCTCGTGGGCTTCATGGGCCGCTTCGAGGCGGCCAACGGGTGATCACCACACTCAGGTAACGGAAGAGACGCAGCGCGGGGTGCGCACGATTAAGGCCGGTGGCCTAAGTTGCCGCTTCCTCTCTGCGTACGACGATGACGATCTGGATGTGGACCCTCGCGGCCCTTGCCCTCGGCGTGGCCGGGCTGGGACTGGTCTCGCTCGCGGTGCGGCGCCACCGCCGGACGGCGCACGAGCGGATCCGCGCCGCCGGGTGGGCCGGCTTCGCCGAGACCTGCCCCGAGCCCCCACCGGGGCAGGACAGCCCGGTCTACCCGCTGGACCCGACGCCCGGCCCGGCCGGCGAGATCGTGGTGCGGCCCGACGGGCTCTGCCTGCAACTCGCCACGCACGCCGGCCGGACCCTGTGGGTGCCGTGGCGCGACGTCCGGCGCCTCGAACCGACCGACTACGGAGGCGTCCGGCTCCTGCTACTGTCGGGCCTGGACCTGCACCTCTCGGCCCTCGCCGGGCGCGCGATCTGGCAGGCGCAGTCCGAGAGCCTGCGCCAGCCGCGGCCCGGCGCGGCGCGCGCCGGCGTGCCTCGTCTGGCCTGACCCTCAGGCCGATACGGCGAGCTGGCCGCACGCGGCGTCGATGTCCTGCCCGCGACTCCGGCGGACGGTCACGCGGACGCCCTTCGACACGAGGACGCCGATAAACGCGTCCAGGCGCGCCTCGGCCGTCGGCACGAACCCGGTCCCGGCGACCGGGTTGTACATGATCAGGTTGACCTTGGACGGTGCCCAGTGCGCGATGCGGGCGAGCGCGCTGGCGTCGGCGTCCGAGTCGTTGGCCCCGGCGAACATGCAGTACTCGTACGTCACCGGGCGGCCCGTGCGCGCGTGGTAGTGGCGGACGGCGTCCTTGAGCGCCGTCAGGTCCGTCTTCTCGGAGCGGTTGACGGGCATGATCGCCGAGCGCTGCGCGTCGGTGGGCGCGTGGAGGCTCACGGCGAGGCCGAACGCAGGCGCGCGGCCCTCGGCCTGGTCGTCTGCCACGTCGCGGATGCGCCGTGCCAGCCCGACGGTGGACACCGTCACGCGGCGCGGCGCGATCCCCAACCCGGCCGTGATGAGCGCCACGCTCTGCACGACGGCCGCGTAGTTCTGAAACGGCTCGCCCATGCCCATGTAGACGACGTTCGTCAGGCCGCGCCCGTAGCGCTCGACTGCAAGCGCGTTCATGGCGTGCGCCTGGTCCGCGATCTGGCCTGCCGTCAGGTTCTCGAGGAAGCCCATGCGGCCCGTCGCGCAGAACGAGCACGCCATCGCGCACCCGACCTGGCTCGACACGCACGCCGTGAGCCGCTTCGCCGTGCCGTCCTCGCGGACGTCCGGGATGAGGACCGCCTCGACGTGGCGGCCCGTCGGGAGCCGCAGCAGCGCCTTGACCGTCCCGTCCGTCGCCACCTGCCGCTTGACCTCGAGGAGCGTCCCGACGCGCGCCGTCTCGGCGAGGCGCGCCCGGAAGGCGGCCGGCAGGTTGGTCATCGCCGCGAACTCGGTCGCGCCCTTCTCGTGGACCCACTCCCAGAGCTGCTGCCCGCGGAAGCGGGGCTCGCCGAGGCCCGTCGCGAACGCGACGAGCGCGTCGCGGTCGAGCGCGCGGAGGTCGATTAGCGCCGCGGGGACCGGGACAGGGGAGGGCAGAGTCTCCATGCCTCAAGAAACGGACGCCGGCGGGCTCATCGCGCGCCGCAGGGGTGAACCGTCGTCGCGGCGGGCGTGAAGAGGGCGCGGCGGCGGCGCGGTAGCTTTGCTGGACACCCGCCCTCTCTCCCGATGCGCGTCTTCCTCTGGCTCGCGGCGCTCGCAGTCCTGCCTGCTCTGGGGCAGGCCCCGATGGCCCAGGCCCCGCTGGAGCCGCTCCCGGCGACGTTCCTCGGCGGCGGGGCCACGGCCGGCGGCTGCCGCGCGCAGTGGCAGACGAACGCGCCCGTCCGCGCCTACAGCGCGCCGACCGACGTCAGCGCCGCGATCCGCACCATCGAGGCCGCGCGCCGCGTGGACGCCAACGACTACTCCGAGGCGCTCACGGCCGTACTGGAGCCGGGGCGCGTGCGCCTCCGCGCCGCTCTCACGGTCCCGTCGACGCCGGGGAGCGGGGCGGCCGGCCTGCGCCTCGCGGCGGGCGAGGAGCTCCGCGTGCTCGTCACGTCCGAGGGGTTCTCGACGTTCGTGTACGGCGGGCGCGTCTACGAGGCGCGCCTCGGCGACGCCGAAGTGCTCCAGGTGCCCGTGACGGAGGTGTGGGTCCGCCTGCTGCCCCGCGACGACCGCCCGGCGGCGTGGCTCAACACGGCCCAGGCCGGCGTCGTCACCTGGGACCCCGTCTGCGGCGGGTGAGGACGGCGCCGGGCGTCAGAACGGCAGGCTCCGGACGACATTCCGCGGGGCGTCGATGCGCAGGATGTCGCGGAGGTAGCCGGACTTGACGTACAGCGACACCGAGAACCCGCGCGTGAGCCCGATCGGCTGCCACTGGATCGCCATCTCCCAGCAGTGGAGGTCGCGGCGGAGCGCGATCGCCGTCGTGGTCGGCTTGAGGGAGACGAGGTCGAGGCCGGTGCTCCCGGTTGCCGTCCACATCGGGGTCAGGCGGAGGTTGAACGGGCTCACGGTCAGCGTCGCTGTCGTCTGCGACGGGACCGGCCCGATAGCCGGGCGGTAGCTCATCGTGAAGTCGAGCGAGAACGACAGCGGCGCGGCCGTGTCGATGTAGCCCACGACGGTGGGGCGGCGCGCCTCGGCGGCCGGGTCGTAGTCCTCGGTCGGCGCGCGCGTGGCGACGATGGGGCGGACGGTGTCCGGCCGCCGCTCGCTCCCCCCTCCGAACGCCTCGGACGAGCCGCGCCCGAACGTCCGCCGGACGCTCCCGCTGAAGCTCGTCAGCCGCAGCGGACGGCCGCCCGAGGCGAGGTACGTGTCCGTCGTGAGCGAGCCCGCCGCGTCGAGCGCGTACGCCGAGTAGCCCGCGTTGGCCTGGAGGCTCGTCCCGAAGATCTGGCTCGTCGCGGCCAGCGAGACGTCGCGGATGGGGCGCTCGGGCGCGGCGAAGTTGACCCCGCCCTGGACATCGAGCGAGAGCACCTGGACAGCCCGGCGCGTCGTCTCGCCCGTCGAGTCCGCCCGGGCGATGCGGGCGAGCACGGCGTTCTCCAGCCCGAACGAGAGCGTCCGCGTGGGCTCGGTCGGGATGCCCGCGATGGGCGAGTAGCGGAGCGTCCGCCCGGTTGAGTCCGTCTGGACGGTCCGGACGTAGCCGAGCGCCTCGTAGTCGGGCTCGAACGACAGCGAGACGCGCGGGCGGACGGTGTGGCGGATGCCGTCGAGCGGGCCGACGCGCACGCCGAACGTGCCGAAAAGCTCGGTCGTGGCAGCGAGCGTAGCCGCGACGCGCCGGGCTGTCGCGAAGCCCGCCACCTCGCGCGTGTCGACCCGGTTCGAGTCCGGCACGAACGTCCGCTCGGTCGTCCGTCCGGCCCAGATCTCGGTGTACGTCAGGCTCGGCGTGAGCGATAGGTTGAAGCGCGGGACGCTGTACGACGCCTGGATGGGGAGCGTCTGCTCGACGCGTGTGTCGAAGCGGCTCGGCTGGCCCGTGGCCGTGCGGAACGCCGCCGGGTCGAAGAGGGCGTCGAAGAACGAGACGCCGACGGTGTCCGAGAGCGGCGAGAAGCGGAGCGTGTTGGTCGCCTGGGCCGAGTAGCTCAGGTTGATCTGGTCGAAGACGCCTCCGCCCGTGGTGGCGGCACCGCGGCGGAACGGGAAGACGCGCTGCTGCGCGAAGCGCGCCGTCGGGAGCGTGAGCTCGGTCCGGTTGCCGACGAAGTCCTGCGACGCCTGGAGGTCTACGGACAGCGACCGCCCGACGCGCGCCCACGTCTGCTGGAGGCTCACGCTGGACGTGGTGTACTGCGTGATCTGCTGGCTTACGGCGTCGGCGACGAGGCGCTGGCTGACGGACTGGAGGTTCACGTTGGCCGAGAGCTGCGGCCCGGCGGCGAACGTCTGCTGGTGCGTCCACGCGACGCGGACCGGGACGCGCGGGGCGTAGCCGGGGTCGGTGCTCTCGCCCTGCCGCAGTCGCCCGGCCTCGACGCTGAGCGATCCCGAGTACGCGTAGAGCCGGTTGTAGCGGACGGCGCTGCGCGCGAGAAAGGAGCCCTCAGTCCCGATCTTGCCCGACACCTGCGCGTCGAAGTAGTCCGAAACGGCCCAGTACCAGCCGACGTTGTCGAGGAAGAGGCCGTAGCCGGTCTCTCGGCCGTAGCGGAACGGCAACGGACCGGATCGCCGACCTTCGGCGGCGGGGAAGTACCCGAACGGCAGC